>NZ_JAPYKP010000082.1:0-24491 GCF_037179725.1 Mesorhizobium sp. Cs1321R2N1
AGACGCCGGCGAAAGGCTGCGGGTCGGGCGACATTGCCATGACGCAGGATGAGGTGCCGGCGATCAGCGCCAGATGGCGACCGATATTCCGGTCGTCGCCGGCAAAACCGCCGAGCACGCCAAGCGCCCCGGCATAGGCGTCGATGACGCCTGCGCCGACGCGGCAGTTTTCGGTCAGGCCGAGTTCTGCCGCTGCCTGCGCCGTCAACGGACCGATATCGGCGCCGACCGGACTGGCCCGCTCCGGCAGATTGCCGTGATCAAAAAGATCGTCGAGGCCGACGAGTTCGAAGAAATCGCGCTGCCACGCGGTGTCCTGGTGCGCCAGATAAGTCCACTTCGCTGTCAGCGTGCATTGCGAGCGGGCCAGCGAGCCCGTCGCCTGCCAGGTCAGGAAATCGGTCAGGTCGAATAAATAGCCGGCTTCGTTCCACGTCTTCGGTAGATTTCGCTTCAACCACATCAGCTTCGGCGTTGCCATCTCGGGCGACATAACGCCGCCGATGTAGTTCAGCACCTCGTGGCCGCTCGCGGTGCATTCGTCGGCCTCGGCGATGGCACGGTGGTCGAGCCAGACAATGGTGTCCCAGCGCTTGTCGTCGCTGCTCGACACACTGAGCTGGCCGCCCTGCCTGTCACGCACGACCAGCGAACAGGTGGCATCGAAGGAGATACCGGCAATATGCTCGGCGGCGACGCCGGCCTTTTCCCGCGCGGCACGCACGGCGGTGCAGACGGCGGCCCAGATATCGCGTGAATCATGCTCGGCATGATCTGGCTTTGGCTGGTTCATGGCGATCGGCCGCTCGGCGCGGCCAAGCAAGGTACCACTGGCGTCGAGAATGCCCGCGCGAGCGCTCCCGGTGCCGACATCGACCGCGCAGACAAACTGTTTCGTCAAGATGCTCTAACTCTCGCTCCCAGGCCTGCAATCAAATCGGGCAATTGCAGCATGTCAGCGAATATAAAGTCCGGTTCGGTCGACGCAAGCCGCGCTTTCAATCCCGGATTGCTGGCGTGTGCGCCACCGGTGAAGGCGAAGACGCGCATATCCGCCGCGAGCGCGGCCGCGACGCCGGCCGGGCTGTCCTCGATGACCAGGCAATTTCGCGGTTGCGCCCGCATGGCGGCGGCCGCGTGGAGGAAAAGGTCCGGTGCCGGCTTGCCCCTGGCAACCATGGCAGCGCTGAACAGATGCGGCTCCATCAGCGTGAGCAGGCCGGTGACGTCGAGCGCGTAACGAATACGTTCCAGCGTGCCGGAAGAAGCGACGCAGTACGGCAGGCCGAGCTTCGGCAGCATCGCCTTGACGCCGGCGATCGGCTTCAGCTCCTCACGGAACTTTCGCATGAGGTCGACGCGCATGGCGGTGAGATGCTGATCGGTGATCTCCAGGCCGAAGTCGCGGCCAAGGATTTCGCGCACGCTCTTCATGCTCCTGCCGAGGAAATGCTCGTAGGCGGCGTCTTCGCCGACGCTGCCGCCGGCAAGTTCGATCATGCCGAGCAGCGCCGAGACGGAAAGCGCCTCGCTGTCGACCAGCACGCCGTCGCAGTCGAAGATGACCAGTTCAGGCGTCATGATGCCGGCTGGCTCTCAGAGCTTGCCGGCGAGATAGCGCGTCAGCGTGGCGCGCGCGCCATTGGCCCAGAGCACGTTGAGCGCGTGGGCGAAGGCCTCGACGAAGGCGGTGGCGCGGCCGACATCGCCATAGATATCGTCCATCGCAAGCCAGGCGGCGGGCGCGTCCTTTGCCGCCTTTGCCGTTGCCTGCAGCCGGTCCCAGCTCGGGTCGTTGGGCTCGATGACCGCCCCGCTGTCCGTCGTGCCGAAGCAGTAGCGGCACCACAGCGCCGATTCCAGCGCCAGACCGGCAACGCCTTTGCCGGCCTTCAGCCGGTCGGCGATGGTCGGGATGATGAATTTCGGCTGGCGGTTGGAGCCGTCGAGGCAGAGGCGGCGCACCGTGTCGCCGATCTTGGGATTGGAGAAGCGCTTCTCGATGAGCTGGTAATAATCTTCCAGCACCGTGTCCGGCACCGGCGGCACTGTCGGGATGATCTCGTCATGCTCGAGCTTGTCGAGGAAACCGCGCACCAGCGGCTCCTGCATCGCCTCATGGACGAAGTGGATGTCCATCAGCCCGGCCGGATAGGCGATGGTGGCGTGGCCGCCATTGAGGATGCGGATCTTCATCAGCTCGTAAGGGGCGACGTCCCTGACGAACTGCACGCCGACCTTTTCCAGCGGCGGGCGGCCATCGGTGAAATGGTCTTCCAGCACCCATTGCCGGAACGGCTCGCAGAACACCGGCCAATTGTCCTCGAGGCCGAAATCATCGGCAAGGATCTTGCGCTCACGGTCGCTGGTCGCCGGTGTGATGCGGTCGACCATGGCGTTCGGGAAGGCGACGTGTTCGCTGACCCAGCTCGCCAAATCCTCGTCGATCAGGCGGGCGAGACCGATCACCCCATCCGACGTGACATGACCGTTGTGGGGAATGTTGTCGCAGGACATGACGGTGAACGGCACGATGCCATCCTGGCGGCGTCGCGCCAGCCCGGCCAGGATGATGCCGAATACGGTTTTCGGTGTGGCGCCCGGCTGTGCGTCAGCGACGATATCGGGATGGGTCGGACTGAACACGCCGGAAGCCGGATCGATGAAATAGCCGCCTTCGGTGATGGTCAGCGATACGATTTTGATTGCCGGGTCGGCAAGCCGGTCGATGATGCCGGCGGCGTCGCCCGGCATCAGGAAATCGATCATCGCGCCGGTGACGCGGGCACTCATGTGGCCTTCGTCCTGCTCGACAACGGTGGTCAGCCAGTCCTGCTCTTCGAGCTTGCCGCGGCCGATCTTCTCGCCGTCGAACACGCCAGCGCCGACCAGCGCCCAATCATGACCGACGCCTTGACCGAACAGGTCGTCGAGATAGACGGCCTGATGCGAGCGGTGAAAATTGCCGACGCCGAAATGCACGATGCCGGCTTTCAACGCCGACCGGTCATAGTTCGGACCTGCGACCTTGGACGGAAGCGCGGCGAGGCTCGAGGAAGAGAGTTTCACGGTCATCTGCTTTACCCTTTGGCCGATTTGCAGCCCGACTGTTTCGCCTCCTTCGTTCGGGAGGGCGAGGATGAGGGGCCGCACCTGGTTTTCCAGTATGCTGCCCCTCATCCGCCCCCGTGGCGTCTCTCCGGAGGAAATGAGAGAAGCGCCTTCCCCCTCAACTCGTCCTTTTCAACTCATCCATTGGCCGCCATCGACGTTGTAGGTCTGGGCGACGATGTATTCGGCCTCGTCACTGGCGAGAAACACGGCCATGCCTGCGAGGTCTTCCGGCTTGCCCATGCGGCCGTACGGCACGCCTTCGCCGACCAGCCGTTTCTTTTCGCCTTTCGGCCGATTCTCGTATTTGGCGAACAAGGCATCGACCTCGTCCCACATATCGCTGTCGACGACGCCGGGCGCGATGCCGTTGACATTGATACGGTGCTTGATCAGGTCGAGCCCGGCCGACTGCGTCAGCGAGATGACCGCGGCCTTGGTGGCGCAGTAGACCGCGACCAGCGGCTCGCCGCGACGACCGGCCTGGCTCGCCATGTTGATGATCCTGCCGCCCTTGCCCCGCGCGATCATCGAGCGGGCGGCTGCCTGCAGCATGAACAGCGTGCCGGCGACATTGACGGAGAAAAGCTTTTCGTAGCTCGCCCGAGAGATCTCCACGATCGGCGCCAGGTCGAACAGAGCGGCGTTGTTGATCAGGATGTCCAGACCGCCGGTTTTGCTCTCCACCGCTTTGACCGCGGTATCGATGGATGCCTGGTCGGTGACGTCGAGCTTGACGGCATAGGCGTTGTCGCCGATCGCGGCGGCCGTCTTCTCGGCGGCTTCACGGTTGATATCGGCAATCGCCACCGTGGCGCCTTCGCGCGCATAGGCTTCGGCGAAGGCTTTGCCGATGCCGCGCGCCGACCCGGTGATCAGCGCCGATTTGCCTTTCAGCCTCACTGCCCCACCCTCACTGGGCCATCGCCTTGCCGTCAGCGCCGAAGCGATGCAGCTTGGCCTTGTCGGGTGTAAGGTAGATCGTGTCGCCATGATGCACGGCCAGTTCGCCGTCGGCGCGCACCGTCAGCGGTCCGACGCCATCGGCCTGGACATGCAGAAACGTGTCGGAGCCCAAATGCTCGGCAACACCGACTGTCGCCTTCCAGTCGCCCGCCGTGGTCGAGATCTGCATATGTTCGGGCCGGATGCCGATCGTCCTGGCGCGGTATTTGTCAGCCGGCGCGCCCTCGATCAGGTTCATCTTCGGCGAGCCGATGAAGCCGGCGACGAACAGGTTGCGCGGCGTCTTGTAGAGCTCCATCGGCGAGCCGACCTGCTCGATGTTGCCGGCGTTCAAGACGACGATCTTGTCGGCCATGGTCATGGCCTCGACCTGGTCGTGGGTGACGTAGATCATTGTCGTCTTGAGCTGATGGTGCAGTTCGCTGATTTCGAGCCGCATGGTGCCGCGCAGTGCCGCGTCGAGGTTGGACAGCGGTTCGTCGAACAGGAAGGCCGAGGGCTGGCGCACGATGGCGCGGCCGATGGCGACGCGCTGGCGCTGACCGCCGGAGAGCTGGCCGGGACGGCGTTCGAGATAGTTGGTGAGATTGAGCACGCGCGCCGCGTCCTTCACCTTCCTGTCGATGGTCGCCTGGTCCTCGCCTGCCATCTTCAGCGGAAAGGCGATGTTCTTGGCGACCGTCATGTGCGGATAAAGCGCATAGGACTGGAACACCATGGCGAGCTTGCGCTTGGCCGGCGCCTCGCCGGTGACGTCACGGCCATCGATGTTGATGGTGCCGCCGCTGGTGTCCTCAAGGCCGGCGATCAGCCGCAGCAATGTCGACTTGCCGCAGCCCGACGGGCCGACGAAGACGACGAACTCGCCATTCTCGATCACCAGGTCGAGACCGGGGATGATGGACGTCGATCCAAACGATTTGGAGACGTTCTTGAGCGTGATGTTTCCCATGGTTTCCTCCCCGAGAGCTATTTTTCGCCGATTGCTTCAGGCAATTTCCGTTACTTCACCGCGCCAAAGGTCAGGCCGCGCACCAGCTGCTTCTGGCTGAACCAGCCCATGATCAGGATCGGCGCGATGGCAAGCGTCGAGGCCGCCGAAAGCTTGGCCCAGAACAGGCCTTGCGGGCTGGAGAAGGAGCTGATGAAGGCGGTCAGCGGAGCAGCGTCCGTGGTGGTCAGCCGGATGGTCCAGAATGCCTCGTTCCAGGCCAGGATGATGTTGAGCAGCATGGTCGAGGCGATGCCCGGCACCGCCATTGGCGTCAGCACGTAGATGATCTCGTTCCACAGCGACGCGCCGTCCATGCGGGCCGCTTCCAGGATCTCGCCGGGGATCTCGCGGAAGTAGGTGTAGAGCATCCACACCACGATCGGCAGGTTGATCAGCATCAGCATGACCATCAGGCCGATGCGCGAGTCCAGCAGGCCGAGATTGCGGAAGATCAGGTAGATCGGAAACAGCACGGCAACCGCCGGCATCATCTTGGTGGACAGCATCCACATGAGGATGTCCTTGGTCCGCTTGGTCGGCGAAAACGCCATCGACCAAGCCGCCGGAATGGCGACCAGCAGCGCCAGGATGGTCGAGCCGACGGAGAGCAGCACCGAGTTCAGGAAGAACTTGAAATAGCCGCTCTGCGCCTGGACTTCGGCATAGCTTTCGAAGGTCCCCGATGGGATCAGGTTGAAGCCCTGGATCGCCTCCTGTTCCGACTTGAACGAGGTGATGATCGTATAGAGGATCGGGAAGAAGATCAGCAGGGCGACGATCCAGGCGGCGACGGTCGCGATTGTCTTGTGCTGGATAGTGACTGCGCGTGCCATCTTGACCTCCCTTACTTGTCCAGGTTCTTGCCGACGGCGCGCATGGCGAAGAAGGCGACGATGTTGGCGAGAATGACGGCGATCACACCGCCCGCGGATGCCTGGCCGATTTTGAACTCCAGCAACGCCTTCTGGTAGACAAGGAAGGGCAGGTTGGTGGAGGCATAGCCCGGGCCGCCATTGGTGGTGACCAGGATCTCGGCATAGACGGAGAGCAGGAAGATCGTCTGGATCAGGATGACCACGGTAATCGCCCGCGACATGTGCGGCAGCGTCAGATAGATGAAGCGGCTGATGAAGCCGGCGCCATCCATCTCGGCGGCCTCCTTCTGCTCGCCGTCGAGCGACTGCAGCGAGGTCAGGAGGATCAATGTCGCGAAAGGCAGCCACTGCCAGGCGACGATGATGATGATCGCCGTCATCGGATGCTGCCCGAACCAGTCGATCGGTTGCGCCCCGAAGAAGCGGGCTATGTCGGCGAAGACGCCATATTGCGGGTGCATGATCATGTTCTTCCACACCAGCGCTGCCACCGGCGGCATGACGAAGAACGGCGAAATGACGAGAATGCGCACGATCCCCTGGCCCCACATCGGCTGATCGATGAGCAGCGCCAGCAGTATGCCGCCGATCACCGTGATCAGCAGCACGCTGACCACCAGGACAAGCGTGTTGAGGATCGACTGCAGGAAAGCCGGGTTGGAATAGAACAGCGCGTAGTTCGAGAGGCCGACGAAGCCATCGCGCATCGGATTAAGCGGATTGTACTGCTGGAAGGAGAACCACAGCGTGAGAGCGAGCGGAACAACCATCCAGACCAGCAGCAGCACCACGGATGGCGCCATCATAAATCGGGCAAGCGAACGGGTCTGCTGAGTAGCCATGACGGTCACCCTTCAAGGATCAAACTGAATTATCAGAGGCGTTGAAGGCGGCCGCCCGAACTGGGTTTCGGGCGGCCGTTGCCGGTCATGATCGTCGGCCGGCATTCGGCACCGGGAGGAGCTTTACTTGATATAACCGCCCTCGGTCATCGCCGCGGTCGCGGCGTCCTGGGCCTGCTTCAGCGCATCGTCGACGCTCGACTGACCGGCAAGAGCCGCCGAGAAGAGCTGGCCGACAGTGGTGCCAAGGCCCTGGAATTCAGGGATGGCGACGAACTGCACGCCGACATAGGGCACCGGCTTGACGGTCGGATGCGTCGGGTCGGCGGCGTTGATGGAGTCCAGCGTCATCTTGGCGAACGGAGCCGCCTTCTGGTACTCGGGATTGGCATAGAGCGAGGAGCGCGTGCCCGGAGGTACGTTGGCCCAGCCTTCCTTCGACGCGACGAGCTCGGCATAGTGCTTGCTGGTGGCCCAGGAGACGAACTTCTCGGCGGCGTCGGCCTTCTGCGTGCCGGCCGGGATCGCGAGCGACCACGCCCACAGCCAGTTGCCGCGCTTGCCCAGGCCGTTATCGGGCGCCAGGGCGTAGCCGACCTTGTCGGCGACGGTCGAGTTCTTCGGGTCGGAGACGAAGGACGCCGCCACGGTGGCGTCGATCCACATGCCGCACTTGCCCTGCTGGAAGAGCGCCAGGTTCTCGTTGAAGCCGTTGGACGAGGCGCCCTCGGGACCGTCGGCCTTCATCAGGTCGACATAGAACTGCAGCGTCTTCTTCCACTCGGGCTGATCGAACTGCGGCTTCCAGTTCTCGTCGAACCAGCGGGCGCCGAATGAGTTCGACATGGCGGTCAGGAAGGCCATGTTCTCGCCCCAGCCGGCCTTGCCGCGCAGGCAGACGCCGTTCACGCCACTGGCGCGATCGGTCATCTTGTCGGCGGCCTGCTTGATAAAGTCCCAGGTCGGCGCGTCGGGCATCTTGAGGCCGGCCTTCTCCATCAGGTCCTTGCGGTACATGACGAAGGAGCTTTCGCCGTAGAAGGGCGCGGCATAGAGCTTGCCATCGACCGAGAGGCCGCCGGCGATGGCCGGGATGATGTCCTTGGCGTCGTAGTCGTCGCCGAGCTTGTCGAGCGGCAAGAGCCAGCTCTGCTTGGCCCAGATCGGAACCTCGTAGGTGCCGATGGTCATCACGTCATACTGGCCGCCCTTGGTGGCAATGTCGGTGGTGACGCGCTCGCGCAGCACGTTCTCTTCGAGCGTGACCCAGTTGAGCTGAATGTCGGGGTTGGCCTTGGTGAAGTCGTCGGTCAGCTTCTGCATGCGGACCATATCGCCATTGTTGACTGTGGCGATGGTGATGGATTCGGCGTGTGCGGCGAACGCAAGCGCGCTGGCGGACAACAAGCCCAGGGTGAGCGTGCGAAGTTTCATCAAATTCCTCCCATAAACCAAGATGAGCATTTGCCTTGGCTATGAGCAATTACTCACTTGGTGTGAATTATGTCAAGCCAGATTCGATGCTGCAGCGCAGCACGCACCCCGGCGCATGGCGGCGGACGATCGGCAACAGGGCTCGGATTGCCCCCGCCTGGGATCCGGGCGGCAGGGCCGAAAGCCTCTTGAACGAGATGTGGTTTTCTTGCCCGGTCTGCCGGTCAGCTTGTCTGCCAGTCAACTTGTCCGCCGGTCAGCAGGCGATCTCGGCCAGCAGCCAGTCACGGAAGGCGCGGATCTTGGGCACGTTGCGGCGCGCCTCTGGGTAGACCAGCCAGTAGGCGTGCCCGTCGTCGCCAACCAGGTCGAACGGCTGGATGAGCCGGCCGTCGGCGAGTTCGGCCTTGAACAGCGCCCGGGTCAGGATCGCCACCCCGTGGCCCGATATGGCCGCGTTGGCTTCATAGGCCTGCGCGCCCATGCTGCTGCCGGGACGCCTGGCAAGGTCATGGCTGTGCACGCCGGCGGCCTCGAACCATTGTGTCCACCAGATATCGCTGGGATCGAGGATCGGCAGCTTGAGCAGATCGGCCGGTTCGTTGATGCCGCCGATGCTCGCCGCGAGCTTCGGGCTCAGCATCGGCGTGAAATCGGCATCGAGCAGCTTGTGGGCTTCCAGCCCCGGCCATTTGCCGCCGCCCGAACGGATGGCAAGGTCGACATCCTCGCGGGCGAAATCCGTCAGCCGGCTCGACGTCTCGAGCCGCACGGCAAGCGACGGATGCGCGATCTGGAACGCGCCGAGGTGGTGCGCCAGCCAGTTGGAGGCAAAGGTCAGCACCGTGGTCACACATAGCAACCCGTCCGCACCGCCGCGCGCGGCGGCATAGGCCTGGCTAAGAATGGCGAAGGCCTCGCTGACGGCCGGCGCCAGGCGTTGGCCGGCTTCCGTGAGTTCGATCTGTCGCGGCCGGCGCAGGAACAGCGGCGCGCCGACGCGCTCTTCCAGCACCTTGATCTGATAGCTGACCGCCGCTTGCGTCATGGCGAGTTCGCCAGCGGCCTTGGTGAAGGAAAGATGCCGCGCCACCGCCTCGAACACCCGGATCGCCTGCAGCGGCGGGAGTTGCGAAAGCTGTGGCGCGCTGAGGTCAGGCATAAGGCATCCTTATGGGTCGTTATCGACGTTCGATTGGCAAAGTCGGCCGGCAAGGCCGACATTGATGCTCAACCCGTCATTCGGGTTCAGGATAACGAAGGTTGACGATCATGACCATGGCGCAGCAAAAATGCACTCCCGCTCCCGATCATCGCTGGATTTCGTGGCTTGTGGACGGGTTTGGCTGGTTCGCGACCAGAAAAAAGGCACATCTTGATATCAGGGACCTGTCGCCGCATCTGCTGCGCGACCTCGGTTTTCTCGACGGCAACGACCCTTTCGGCCGGCACCAATAGCCTTGCTGGCTTTATCACGAAGCCGTCAAATGCTGGCCAGCAGGGCGGCCGCCGTCCGCTCGTCGGTGATGAGCCCGTTGACCAGCCGGCGGTTGACGGCCGCCAGGATACCCGGCAGCTTGCGCTCGCCCATGGCAAGCGCAATGACCAGCGACTTCTCACGCGACGGCAGCGCCGCCGACGACACCCGGTCATTGGTGATGCCCTCGATCATGCGGCCTTCGCGATCGAACACCCAGCCGACGATTTCGGCGACGCCGCCGGCCTTCTGCAGGGCTTTCAGCTCGCTTTCGGAAATGAAGCCATCCTCGTAGAGCGGCGCCTTCGGCCCAAGGTCGCCAATGCCGATGAAGGTGACATCGGCCTCGGCGGCAAGCGCCAGCGTCGGCTGGATCATCGGCTGATTGAGCAGCATCTCGCGCTCCTGCGGCGAGGAGGCGATGACCGGCAGCGGCATCGGGAAGGATCGCGCCTTGACCCTGTCGGCCATGGTGAAGATGACGTTGTAGAAGGCGGCCGAACCGTCCGGCGAGATGTTGCCGGTCAGGGACACCACCTTGTGCTGCGGGCATTCCATCGGCGGCAATTGTTCGATCGCCGCCTTCAGCGTGCGTCCGGTGCCGATGCCCATGACGAGCGGTATCGGCGACCGAAGCCGCCGCTCGATCTCGGCGGCCGCCGCTTCGGCGATGCCGATGGTCGTGGAGGACGAATTGGGGTCACTCGGCACCACCTCGACAAGGTCGAGCGCGAAGCGCGATTTCAGCCGCGCGGCAAGATCCAGGCAGTTGGCGATCGGATGATCGACGCGGACCTTGATCAGGCCTTCCGACACCGCCAGCGACACCAGCCGCTGCGCCGTCTGCCTCGATATGCCGAGTGTGGCGGCGATCTGGTCCTGTGTGTTGCCGGCAACATAGTAGAGCCAGCCGGCGCGCGCCGCGTCGTCCAGCCTGTTGGTGCCGCCATCCTGCCGGGTATTCACGTTCTGCCTCCCGAAACCGCCGATCATCAGGCGGTCATATCAGTTTCGCAGGGAATGACCGCCTGCGCAATTGTCAATCTCAAGAGCAAATGCTTACACCGATAGAGCGGAGTTTTCTTCACTATCATCCGGCTGGAGAAAGCGCGGCGGGTTCCGTTTTCATCAGAAGGCATGTTCTGCGGCCACTAAAGGTTTATCTCCCGTCGCAAACCCTTTAAGGGATCGCAAAAAGGAGCGCTGCATGACACCGAAGGCGGTTTTCTGGGACATGGACGGCACGCTGGTCGACAGCGAACCGCTGCACGAGGCAGCCCTCATTGCAGCGATGCGCAATGCCGGCCTCACGCCGCCTGACGATCTGCATGAGCGCGTGCTCGGCGTCGCCGCCTGGCCGGTCTACGAAATGATGCGCGACGAGTTCGGGCTGCAACTGCCCTTCGACGAATGGATCGTTCACAAATATGAGCATTACCTGCCGCTGGTCGAGGAGCTGAAGCCGCGCCCAGGCGCGATCGAGGTCTTCAACGAACTGCGCGCGCTCGGTGTGCAGCAGGCGGTGGTCTCCAATTCGGACCGGATGATCGTCGACGCCAACCTGCACATGGTGGGGCTGACTTACCCCGGCATGAAGACGATCAGCCGCAACGACGTGCGCGAAGGCAAGCCGCACGCCGAGCCTTTCCTGCGCGCCGCCTATCTGGCGGACGTCGATCCTGCGCACGCCGTCGCGGTCGACGACAGCTGGCCGGGCGCCATGGCGGGGCTGGCTGCGGGAATGAAGACCATCTTCTGGCCTGAAAAGCCGATGGAAGGACCGCCCGGCGCGGTGGTCATCAACAGCGCCGAGGAATTGCGGGCTCAGCTCGGACTGTAGGCTCAGTTCCGGTACACCGGCTCCTGTTCGTCGAGGATCGCCTTCAACTCGGCGAGATGGCGTTCGGCCTGGCCGGGATAGTCGTCCATCTCGCTCGCCGCCTTCTCGGCAATCGCGTCGGAGAGCGTGCGCAGCGGCCGGCCGGTCCACAGCGCCTTGATGTAGGTCTCGGCGGCGCGCTCGAAATAGAACATGCGGTTGAAGGCATCGGCGACGGTGTCGCCGACAACCAGCACGCCATGGTTGCCCATCACCATCACCTTGACCTTGGGGTCGGCGAGAAGCTGCGAGCAGCGCTCGCCCTCTTCCTCGAAGGCCAGCCCGCCATAATGCGCGTCGACGACGTGACGGTTGAAGAACATCGCCGAATTCTGGTCGATCGGCGGCAGTGTCGAGTCGGCGAGCGAGGCCAGCACGGTGGCGTGGATCGAATGGACATGCATGACGCAGCGCGCGTGCGGCACGTTGCGATGGACGGCGCCGTGCAGGCCCCATGCCGTCGGGTCGGGTGCATTCGGCCCCGAAAGCGTCTCAGGGTCGTTGGCGTCGATCTGGATCAGGTCGCTCGCCTTGATGCGCGAGAAATGCACCTGGTTCGGGTTCATCAGGAACCTGGTGCCATCGTCGTTGACGGCCAGCGAGAAATGGTTGGCCACCGCTTCGTGCATGTTGAGCCGCGCCGTCCAACGGAAGGCGCAGGCGAGATCGACACGCTCGTCGTAGAAGGGCAGGTTGGTCAGCGTTTCCTTCTGCAGGCGGGCAATGCTCATCCTAGAAATCCTCCGGTTTCGGCAAGAATGCCGTGCTCCGCTGGTGCCCGCAACCGCTTTCGCTTGGTGCAGAAGGCCAGCTATGCCGCCGTGCTTGCGGCGCCAACAGTCCGAAGTCCGCCGTGCTCGACGATGAAATCGATCACTTCCTGCAGGCCCTTGCCGCGCGAAAGATCGGTGAAGCCGAACGGCCGCTTGCCGCGCATGCGGCCGGCGTCGATCTCCATGACATCGAGATTGACGTTCACATAGGGCGCCAGGTCGCTCTTGTTGATGATGAGGAAATCGGAACGCGTGATCGCCGGGCCGCCCTTTCTCGGAATCTCTTCGCCCTGGCAGACCGAGATGACATAGAGCGTCAGGTCGGCAAGGTCCGGCGAGAAGGTGGCGGCCAGGTTGTCGCCGCCGGATTCGATGAAGATGATGTCGAGATCGGGGAATTTGCGGTTCAGCTCGGCGATGGCCTGCAAATTGATCGAGGCATCCTCGCGGATGGCGGTGTGCGGGCAACCGCCGGTCTCCACACCGACGATGCGGTCCTCCGGCAGCGCCTGCAGCCGGGCCAGCATCATGGCGTCTTCCCGGGTGTAGATGTCGTTGGTGACGACGGCGATGGAAAACTCGTCGCGCAGCGCCTTGCAGAGTTTTTCGGTGAGCGTCGTCTTGCCGGAACCGACGGGGCCGCCGATGCCGATACGAAGAGGACCGTTCGCTTGTGTCATGTCGGAAACTCCATGATGGCAAGAACCGCGAAGCCGAGCCCGATCAGCAGGCACAGCGGCGAATAGAGACTGGTATCGAGCCGCGCAAAAGGCTGTTCGGGTGCCAGCCGGCGCCACCAGGGCGTGAAACCGGCGATACCGCGCCCCAGGAACACCAGACCGATCAGCATCGACGTGGCGGCAAGCCCCTCCTTTGGAAACGGCGAGGCAAAGAAACCGATGAGCGCCAGCGGCCACAGCGTTGCCAGGCCAAGGCAAGCGGCAACGGCGAAACTGGCGAATGGCGTCGGCATTTCGTCAACGCCGCGAAAACCGACGACGGCGTGGGCGCAGGACGCCGCATCCCTGCCCGGCCAGATGCCGCCTATGCCCCAATAGACGTGCAGGGCCGTGATCAGCAGCAGGACGAATGAGAGGACGAAGGCGAGGAGGATCATGAGCGGAACAGTCGTGAGTACTGGGTTTCGTGCTTCATCGCCACGATGTCGGAGATGAAGGCGCAGCCGCCGAGATCGTCCGGCATAGAGCGGGCCGCGCGGGCAGCGGTCGAGAGCGCCAGCGGCTCGAACCCTGCCAGCAGCGTCGTGGCCTCGTTCTGGCCGATGACGCCGAGCCGGATCGCAGCTTGGACGAGGTTGGAGAAGAAGGCTTGCAGGAAGGCGGACAGCGCATCCTGCAGCGCAATGCCGTTGCCGCCGGCGACAGTGCCGACAGCGACGCAATAGGCGCATTCGGCCGGCAAGCGCTCCAGCACTGGATTGGGCCAGGCGGCGGCGGCCTTAAGAAAGGCCGCACCTTGCAGCATGGCCTCGGTGTGGCGTTCGCGCGAGCCGGCCAATGCCTCGGCCAGTGCTGCGACTTCGGCCAGATCGCCGCCTTCGCGGGCGCGGCGCCAGCTCTCGGCGAACAGCACGGCATCGTTCCAGCCCGAACCCATCTCGATCAGCGTCTCCAGCCAGCCGGCAAGGCCAGCGGCATCGGTCACCAACCCATCATGCACCGCCCGCTCAAGGCCATGGCTATAGGCAAAGCCGCCGACCGGAAAGGCCGGCGACAGCCAAGCCATCAGCCGCAGCAGGGCGATGCCGGAGGGCTGGTCAGTCATGATGATGATCGTGATGCGAATGCGCGTGGCTGTGCGAATGGGATTCGCCGTGGCCATGGCTGTGCGCCTCGGCGTGGGCGTGGCCATGCCCACCGGAGTAGGCGCCGCGGACCGGCTTGAACGGTTCCGAGACGTCGCGCACCGTGGCGCCGAGCCCCTCCAGCATCGCCTTGATGACGTGGTCGCGAAGGATGAGGATGCGGTTCGCCTCGATGCCGGCGGCGAGATGGCGGTTGCCAATATGCCAGGCGAGTTCGGTCAGATGCACGGCGTCGCGGGCGCGGATGTCATAGACCGCTTCGGGCGCCGCGACGATCTCGATATGGCCGCCACCCTCCAGCACGAGCCGGTCGCCATCGTTGAGGGCAACAGGCTCGCGCAAGTCGACCAGCACCTTGCTGCCGTCGGCAAGTTCGATGGCGCGGCGGCGCAGATGCCGCTCGTCATGGGCGAGAACCGCACGGCCGGATGGCGCGGTGGCTCCAACACTGCCCGCAGGCAGCACCGAGACGGCGCGCGGAAATTTGGTGAAGTCGGTGTTGAGGTTGAGCTTCATTTCATGGAGCCTCCGTTGGCTTGCGCCCGCGCACGGGCAGGCCGCGACAACACGCGGTCGAAATAGGCGTTGACGCGGTCGGAGTCGATCGGGAACCGGCCGGCACGCGCCCAGCCGCCCATGTCGCCGAGCAGCACGTCGACAGCCGAGAACCGGTCGCCCAGCGCGAACAGCCTGTCGCCGAGCCGGCGGTCCAGCGCCGTGACCTCCGTGGCGAAGTCATAGGCCGCGGCAGGACCGACATCGACCCGAATCTCTTTCGGCAAGAGGAAACGATGGCGCAGCTTGTTCCACAGCGGCGCTTCGAACTCCGACTGGGCAAAATGCATCCAGGAATCCATCTCGGCACGGCCGGCGAGGCCGAGATTGGCGCCCATGCCTTTGTCGGCGTGCTTGTCGCCGAGATAGACGCAGATCGCCGCCGAATCCGTCACCGTCAGCTCACCGTCGATGAGGATCGGCACCTTGCCCGACGGATTGAGCGCATAGGCTTCCGGCGAGCGCAGCTTGACCTCGACGAATTCATAGGGCTCCCCGAGCTCCTCCAGCATCCAGAGGACGCGGCTGACCCGGGATCCGCGCGATCCGACGGCCTTGTACATCGTTGAACCTGCCTTTCCCCGGAACACTAGATCATCGGGAGGTGTCATACGATCGTGTCGAAGAGCCGCAGGATGAACGATATCTGGTAGATGAGCGCTGCCGCGACGAAGGCGATGTGGAAGCGGCGGTCGCGCACCAGGATCGCGGCGACGCAGAGCGCGACGAAGACCGGCGTGCGGAACAGATATTCGTTGCCGAAGCGGGCGAAATGCTCCGGACCTTTCAACAGGGTGTCGATGACGTCGAGCAGATAGGTCCCCGCCAGCAGTCCAAAGAACCAGGCGCGGCGCGAATAGAAGAAATCCTCGTAGCTGGTGTAGTCCAGCATCGAATCCGGAAACAGCAGCGCGCACAGCAGGAACAGCGTGATGGCGTAGAAAATGATGAAAAGGTATTTGCCAAAGGTCCACGTCTCGATGGCGTAGAGGTCGAACTCCCACCACCAGAAATGCACCAGCATCAACAGCACCGAGGCGACCCAGGCCAGATGCACGGGATAGAGCCGATATTGGCCAGGATGCTGGACGATGCGCGCCACCCCCGACAGCAGGCGGGCGACGCCAAGTCCGATCACCATGCCCATGACGATGCGGATATGGGGGAAGATATCGTGGGCGGAGGCTATTTCGGTGGCCATGGATCTTGGAAGAAACGCTGGTGGGAAAAAGAGGCAGCTAGTCTCGCAGGAAATCATCCATCGAAAGGGGGCCGCCAGGCCAAAATCTCCCATCGAGCGCCTGCTTGGCATTGAACGGTGGCTCACTTGGAAATTGCGATTTCCGCAGGCCGGTTTCCTGAATGGCAATGGGCAACGCGTCTTTGTAGGACTGATCGAAGATTTGAGCAGGATAGCGACGAAGACTCGGACTATCCTTGAGGATACCTTCGACCCAGACACGCTGCTCGGAAATCGACGATTGCCAGCTGTGGCATCTGTGGCCCGGCTGGAATTCCCATTTCAGGAGGTGTGCAATCAACACCCGCATCCGGCTGCGAATTTCTCTCCGGTCACTTCTCCCCAAGCTTTCTATCTCCTCGGCAAGGTTCTCGCGGTCGAGATCGGAGAGACGACCCTCGCGCAGCAACGCACCCTGCTCGGCGCACCACTGGGCGTAGTCTGTTTCATAGGGTGTCATGGCCCTGAGACGGTCAATCCTGTTCATATGCGCATAATGCCCTAAAGCGCGCCGCGTTTAAACGGCTTCTTGGCGCGGGCACCGGTGAGGCTCAAAACAGAAAATACCGCTGCGCCATCGGCAGCACGGTCGCCGGCTCGCAGGTCAAGAGTTCGCCGTCGGCGCGAACTTCGTAGGTTTCCGGATCGACCTCGATATGGGGCGTGGCGTCGTTGAGCACCATCGAGTGCTTGCCGATGCCGCCGCGCGTGTTTTCGACGGCGACGAACTGCTTGTCGACGCCAAGCCTGCCGTGCAAACCTGATTCGAGCGCGGCCTTCGAAACGAAGGTCACCGACGAATTGGTCCGGGCTTTGCCATAGGCGCCGAACATCGGCCGGTAGTGTATCGGCTGCGGCGTCGGGATCGAGGCGTTGGGGTCGCCCATCGGGGCGGCGGCGATCATGCCGCCGATCAGCACCATGTCCGGCTTGACGCCGAAGAAGGCTGGGTTCCACAGCACCAGGTCGGCGCGTTTGCCGACCGCGATCGAGCCGATCTCCTTTGAGAGGCCGTGGGCGATGGCCGGATTGATCGTGTATTTGGCGATATAGCGGCGGACGCGGAAATTGTCGTTGTCGCCGGTCTCCTGCGGCAGTGACCCGCGCTGGCGCTTCATCTTGTCGGCGGTCTGCCAGGTCCGGATCGCCACCTCGCCGACGCGGCCCATGGCCTGGCTGTCGGACGAGATGATCGAGAAGGCGCCGATGTCGTGCAGGATGTCCTCCGCCGCGATGGTCTCCTTGCGGATGCGGCTTTCGGCGAAGGCGATGTCCTCGGGGATCGACGGCGACAGATGATGGCAGACCATCAGCATGTCGAGATGCTCGGCCAGCGTGTTGACGGTGTAGGGCCGCGTCGGGTTGGTCGAGGACGGGATGACGTTGGGAAGGCCGCAGACCTTGATGATGTCAGGCGCATGGCCACCACCCGCACCTTCGGTGTGGAAGGCATGGATGGTGCGGCCCTTGATCGCCGCCACCGTGTTCTCGACAAAGCCGCTCTCGTTGAGCGTGTCGGTGTGGATCATCACCTGCACGTCGTAGTCGTCGGCGACCGACAGGCAGCAGTCGATCGCGGCCGGCGTCGTGCCCCAGTCCTCGTGCAGTTTGAGCGAGCAAGCGCCGCCCAGCACCATTTCCTCGAGTGCGGCGGGCAGCGAGGCGTTGCCTTTACCCGACAGGCCGATATTCATCGGGAAAGCGTCGAAGGACTGGATCATGCGCGCCATGTGCCATGGCCCCGGCGTGCAGGTGGTCGCCAGCGTGCCATGCGCCGGGCCGGTGCCGCCGCCGAGCATGGTGGTGATGCCCGACATCAGCGCTTCCTCGATCTGCTGTGGGCAGATGAAGTGGATATGCGCGTCGAAGCCGCCGGCGGTGAGTATCTTGCCCTCGCCGGCGATGATTTCGGTGCCGGGACCGATGACGATAGTGACGCCATCCTGCGTATCAGGATTGCCGGCCTTGCCTATTGCGGCGATACGGCCATCCCTGAGGCCGATATCGGCCTTGAAGATGCCGGCACTGGCATCGATCACCAGCGCGTTGGTGATGACGGTGTCGACCGCGCCCTGGGCACGGGAAACCTGGCTCTGGCCCATGCCGTCGCGAATGACCTTGCCGCCGCCGAATTTCACCTCCTCGCCATGAATGGTGAAATCCTTCTCGACCTCGATGATCAGCTCGGTATCGGCAAGCCGCACTCTGTCGCCAACGGTCGGGCCGTACATCTGGGCGTAGGCGGCACGGGTTAGTCTGGCCATCAGCGATTGCTCCCGAAATGCGGTATGGTCGAAGCCCGTCTGCACATTGTCGCCTTCCAATGGTCACGCAATGACCCGCTGGGCGACACCTTCTGATCCCATTTGGCGGTTGAGGTTGGGACGCCACCCCAAAGCGACCGTTTGCCAAATCGATGGAAGGAAAATCCATGCGCAAAACGATAGTTCTTGCAACCGCCGCCAGCCTGATGCTGGCTGGTGCCGCCAGTGCCCAGCAGCAGCCCGCGCAACAGCCCGCTCCGACCACGCCGGCTCCAGCCGCCCCTGGCGGTCAGCAGGCCGCACCAGCGATCCAGAGCGTCAACGTCATCGACATCAGCGAGTTGCCGAAGGACACGCAGACGCAGGTCAACCAGGTGATCGCGCAGCGTGGTGACGCCGGCTTGCAGAAACTGCGCAGTTCGATCGACGCCACCCCCAAGGTGAAATCCGCTCTCCAGGCCAAGGGAATGACCTCGGCTCAGGTGGTCGCGGCCAGCATGGAGCCGAATGGCGCGCTGACCCTGATCACCAAGAAAGCGAGTTAAGGACCCGGCGTGGCGGGCCGGTATCCGGTCCGCCCGCCGAATCATGACGGGAACCGTGGCAGGGCCGGAGTCGTTTCGTTTCCTGAGCGTCGAAACAAACCGCGAAAGTGGACGATGACCGACACCACCTTGCCCGATGCCCGTTGGCTGCACGCCGTTGCCGCGGCTGCGTTTGTCGCGGCGAGCGTTCCCCAGGCCGCGCTGAACGCGCAGGGCCTTCAAAGCCCGGAGACTGTCGACCGGATTGTCGGCTCGCAGGTCAACCAGGAAGAGGCCAAGACGACCGCTGAGATCGGAAAGGTCAATTCGGCGATCGACCGCACGCGCGAAAACATCAGCACGGTGCGCAAGACGTCCAAGCTCGACAAGGTCGATATCGTGTTCCTGACCGACGCGGCGCGCAGCGAGGGCGGCCCGCCGCCGGCCATCGAGAACAAGGTTAGGCAGCATCAGGACGATGTCGCGGAACTGCGCAAGGAGATCGAGGCCAACGCCCTGCTCTACAATGCCATTGAGTCGCGGCGCGTGCTTGCCGATGATGTGCTCGCCGTGGAGTTCGATGATCCCGGAAAGATCGTCATCTATGCGGCCGCCAAGCCGTCGGGCTGAGCGGCGCGCAGTGCTTGCGTTCATGCCTGCTCTGAAGCCGCTCGCCGGCCTTACGCACCACGCATGAGACACCCTCACAGCTTGCCCATCACCTTCTGCTGGAATCCATAGACCTCGCGCTTGCCGCCGAGCGGCATCAGCGTGACGTCGCGTTCCTGCCCCGGCTCGAAGCGCGTGGCGGTGCCGGCGGCGATGTCGAGGCGCATGCCGCGCGCGCGCTCGCGTTCGAATTTCAGCGCCTCATTGGTTTCGTAGAAATGGTAGTGGCTGCCGACCTGGACCGGCCGGTCGCCGCCGTTGGCCACTTTCAGGATGACGGTCGGCAGACCCTTGTTGAGTTCGATGTCGCCTTGGGCGGGAATGATTTCGCCGGGGATCATGGGACCCTCACACAACGCCGAAGGCGAGGCCGACGCCGATCGCCGCGCAGGCGGCACCCGCGATACGGGCCACACCGCGGAACCTGAGGCCAAGGCTCAGACCAGCGGCGATGCCGATTGCATGAAACAGCACGGTGGCAACGGCAAAGCCGGCCATATATTCGAGGCCCCCGGCATTTTCCGGCACTTCCGTGCCATGGGCATGGCCGTGAAACAGAGCGAACAGGCCGATGATGGCCACACCGGCCGAAACCGGGAGATCGATCGCCAGCGCCACCAGCAGCCCAAGCGCCACGACGGAGGCCAGTATGCCCGGCTCAACGAAGGGCAGCGGCACGTGCAGCATGCCAAATGCGCCGCCGGCCAGCATGACGCCGACGAACGCCGCCGGCCAGGCCCAGATCGCCTTGCCGCCCTTGAGGGCCGCCCACAGGCCGACAGCGAGCATCACCGTCATGTGGTCGAGGCCCGACAGTGGATGCGTGAAGCCGGCCATGAATGAAGATGTCGTGCCGATGCCGACATGGGCGTAGGCGGGCATGGCTGCCGCGACGAGCAGGATCGCCGAGAGGCACAGGCGTTTGACAGGGACCATTTTATCTTGCCTTTCGTTTTGCGGTGTCAGGCGGCCTTGCGCGGACCGCAGCCCTCGGCCTTGAGCACGCGCTTGGTCGAAGCCGGATATTTCTTCAGCATCGCGGCGGGACGGATCGGCCGGGCTGTAAAATCGCCGCCGCAGTTCGGGCAGACGCCGCCAAGTACGTTTTCGACACAGCCCGCGCAGAAGGTGCACTCGAAAGTGCAGATCAACGCATCCTTCGCTTCGGGCGGCAGATCCTTGTCGCAGCATTCGCAGTTCGGGCGCAGCTCCAGCATTTTTCTCTCTCCTCACCGGATCGGTTCGTGCACGGTCACCAGCTTGGTGCCGTCGGGGAATGTCGCTTCCACCTGCACGTCATGGATCATCTCGGCAATGCCTTCCATCACCTGCGCGCGGCTGACGACATGGGCGCCGGCCTCCATCAGCTCGGCCACCGGGCGGCCATCGCGGGCGCCTTCGACGACGAAATCGGTGATCAGCGCGATGGCTTCCGGATGGTTGAGCTTGACGCCGCGCTCGAGCCGCTTACGCGCCACGATCGCCGCCATGGCGATCAGCAGCTTGTCCTTTTCCCTTGGCGTCAGGTTCATGCGTCTTCCTGAAATGATGCGGACACAGTCACAGTGACCATAATTTGGGCAACCCCGCCCTTCCGTTGAGCAATTCGACGAGCGGGACCAGCCGCTGGCGCAGGTGGTAGCCGTCCCCGGCGTAAAGCCTCGCAAGAAGCTTGCCAGATGTCTTCACGGTCCAGACGCTGGCGCCACCCCGGTCGCCAATGATCTCCCGAACCGGGTCGAGCAAGGCTTCCGCGCGCGGCGACACCAGCAGCAGCGTAGCCACGGCGATCGCGCCACCTGATATCGCCGGACGGGCCAGGGTGTCGGCGATATCGGGTCCGATGCGAAAATCCTCGGCATGGATGAGGGTTCCTTCCCTGCGAACACGCCAGCGGTCGCGAAAAGTGCCCTGTGCGGCACGTTCGCCCATGGCCAGGCGGCCGAAGACAGTGGCTTCCAGCACCAGCGCCTCGGCTCCGGCCGCGAGTTCGACATCCAATGTGCGGGCAAAGGCGGCGCGGTCGAAGACGAGGGTTTCCTGCGGCAGCCAGGCGATGCTGCCGTTCGCACCCACGGTCAGCTTGACCCGCACTTCGGCATGGTCCGACGCGGCGCGATAGACTTTTTCGCAGGCCTGGGTTGTTATCGCGGCGCTGGCATCCACGCCGACATCGACATCCCAACCGAGGCGGTCGCCGCCGGTCAGCCCGCCGGCGGTGTTGATCAGGACGGCCTCCAGCGGGCCGGCTGGAACGGCCGGCAGCCTTATCTTGGCGGAGCCGTCCTGATAGAGGCGCCGCAGCCGCGTGCGTCCGTCGATGCTGGCGCAACCAAGCTGTGCCTTGCCCGCCGCGCGCTGGGCCGGTTGACCTGAGAACTTCGTATTTTCGATCGTATCCACGCCGTCAGGTTAAGCACTGTGGCGCTTTTGTCGACATATAGCTTGTTGCTTGATGACGTTTCCGTTTCTATAGAGGGAACCACCTTGGTACGGTCAGGCAACGCTTGGCGGGGGTAGAAGGCGAAGATCGCGACCTGATATCGAGGAAAAGAAGGCGCTGTTCAGCGTCGGAAACGACAAGTGGGGAAGAAACCGAATGGCTGACCAGCTGGCAACGGACATCATCGAGAAGATCAAGGCCCATGCCGAGCCGGGCGGCGAGGAAATCACCACCACGACCGAATTGACGGCGCTCGGCATCCATTCGCTGGAGCTGACCGAGATCATCTTCGACCTCGAGGAGCAATATGGCATCGAGATCGAGATGAACACGGTCGATGCCTGGAGCAATCTGAAGAATGTCGGCGACATGGTCGAGGCCGTTCGCGCGCTGATCGCGAAAAAAGCCTGACCGAATGCTGAAGCGCGTCGTCATTACCGGCATCGGCGGGCTGTGCGGATTGGGCACCGATGCGCAGGCAATCTGGGCCGAGATGCGGGCCGGCCGGTCGGCGATCGGCCCGATCGACAATCCCTTCCTGCACGACCTGAAGGTCAAGACCGGCTGCGAGATCAAAGCGCTGCCGGATCACGGCATAGAGCGCAAGCAACTGGTGTCGATGGATCGCTTCAGCCTCTTGGCGGTGATCGCGGCGAAAGAAGCCATGCGGCAGTCCGGATTGATCCCGCATGCGGCCAATACCTATCGGATGGGCACCATTGTCGGTGTTGGCGTCTGCGGGTTCGAGACGGTCGAGGAAAACTATCGCGCCATCCTGATCGAGGGCAAGAATCGCGCCGGCATCTTCACCGTTCCCAGGGTCATGCCGGGCGCAGCCGCCGGCCAGGTCAGCATGCATCTGGGTTTGCGCGGACCGGTGTTCGGCGTCACTTCGGCCTGTTCGTCGGCCAATCATGCCATCGCCTCGGCGGTCGACCAGATCAGGCTCGGCCGCGCCGACGTCATGGTGGCTGGTGGCACCGATGCGCCGCTGGTGTGGGGCGTGCTGAAGGGCTGGGAGGCGCTGCGCGTGCTTTCGCCCGACACGTGCAGGCCGTTCTCGGCCGACCGCCAGGGGCTGGTGCTGGGCGAAGGCGCCGGCATGGCGGTTCTGGAAAGCTACGAACACGCGATGGCGCGCGGCGCCACCATTTTGGCCGAGATCGCCGGCGCGGGCCTTTCGGCCGATGCCTCCGATATCGTCGCGCCGACCGTCGAGGGCCCGGAAGCCGCGATGCGTTTCTGCCTGGCCGATGCCGGGCTCAATCCCGAGGATGTCGATTACCTCAACGCGCACGGCACCGGCACCAAGGCCAACGACCAGATCGAAACCCTCGCGATCAAGCGCGTCTTCGGCGGTCATGCGCAGGCGCTCTCCGTGTCCTCGACCAAGTCGATGCACGCGCATTGCCTCGGCGCCTCGGGCGGGCTGGAGATGATCGCCTGCGTCATGGCGATCCGCGAAGGCGTCGTGCCGCCGACGGCGAATTACCGCGAGGCCGATCCCGACTGCGATCTCGACGTGACGCCGAATGTCGCGCGCGAGCGCAAGGTGCGCGCCGCCATCAGCAACGGCTTTGCCTTCGGCGGCACCAATGCGGTGCTGGCCTTCAAGGCCATCTAATCCGGGCGGTTCACTACCTGCCCAGGGCGGTCACTACCTGCCCCGGGCGGTTACCACCGTCCCGGGCGTTCGGATCGATTGACTGTCCGTGCATGGTGAAGCGTCGCCGCATATTGATCCGGCCGCGCCGCAGCCCTAATTCTTGGCCGACCCCGCCGACACCGCGCCCCTTGGCGCAAATCCCCCCGCTCAGGAGTTCTCGATGGCCGACCTGTCCGCCTTTCCGATCGCAACCCGTTGGCCGGCCAAGCATCCGGACCAGATCCAGCTCTATTCGGCAACGACGCCGAACGGAGTGAAGATATCGATCGCGCTGGAGGAACTCGGCCTGCCCTATGAGCCGCACCTGATCAACATCGGCAAGAACGAGAGCTGGACGCCTGAATTCCTGTCGCTCAATCCCAACGGCAAGATTCCGGCGATCATCGATCCCAATGGCCCGGACGGCAAGCCGATCGGCCTGTTCGAATCCGGTGCGATCCTGCTCTACCTCGCTGAAAAGACCGGCCTGCTCATCCCAGCGGATGCAGCGCGGCGCTACGAAACGATCCAGTGGGTCTTCTTCCAGATGGCGGCGGTCGGGCCGATGTTCGGCCAGGTCGGTTTCTTCCACAAATTCGCCGGCCGCGAGATCGCCGACAAGCGGCCGCTGGAGCGTTACCGCGACGAATCGCGCCGCCTGCTCGGCGTTCTCGACGTCAGGCTGAAGGGCCGCAAGTGGATCATGGACAATGACTACACCATCGCCGACATCTCGCTGCTCGGCTGGGTGCGCAACCTGATCGGCTTTTACGAAGCGCGCGAACTGGTCGGCTTCGATGATTTCGCCAATCTGGCAGCGTGGCTTGAGCGCGGCCTGGCGCGGCCAGCGGTGCAGAAGGGCCTGACCATTCCGGCGCGGAGCTGAACCTCCGGCCCTTGGGAAGCGCGTCCCTACTTTGCTTTCGCCTTGGGTCCGCCCCTGCCGACCACGGAGGCGGCAAGAGACGCCACGCC
>NZ_JAPYKP010000083.1:0-24038 GCF_037179725.1 Mesorhizobium sp. Cs1321R2N1
CCGGAACGCAGCGCCCGCGTCATGTGGAACGCCGCCGGCCTCGAGCGCCCAACCCGGCACGGTCGGCGACGGCGGAGCAGGATTGGCGGTCGCTGGATCAAGGCGAATCATAATTTTGAGGGTAAATGCCGCGTGCGCTTTGCACCACAATTTTCACGCCAAAACGCACAGCCTGTCGGCGACACAAAACGAACGATAATGTTGCATTATCATTCGTATTTGCGTAGGCCGGAAACTTAAGGTAGAAACAAGTGAAAAGGTAGATTTCAGGAGCTTCTCGTGTCCCTCAACATCAAGAACCCAGCCACCGTCGCTCTTGCCGACGAACTCGCGCGCCGCCAAGGTATCACCAAGACAGCCGCCATTCATCAGGCCCTGAGCGAACGCCTGCATCGCTTGGGCTTCGGTGAAGCCGGACAGGAGCGTCTGCTCGCAGAATTGCACGCCATCCGAGAAAGAGTAGCGCGTTTGCCTGAACTGGACAGGCGGAGCGACGAGGAGATCATCGGCTATGACGACGAAGGAATTCCGAACTGATGGTGATCGATACCTCCGCTGTCGTCGCGATCCTTGGCAGTGAGCCTGAGGCAGCAAAGCTGGAAAGAGCGCTGGTTTCCGACCAGATCCGCTTGGTCCCGGCAACATGCGTGCTCGAGGCACGCATGGTTTTGGTGAGCCGGCGCGGCGAGCACGCGTTGGCCGAGATCGATCTGTGGCTCCGCAAGATCGAGGCCGACATCATTCCAGTCGAGTCCGAGTTGGTTGATCTGGCAACGCAAGCTTGGCTGTCCTACGGCAAGGGCCGACATCCCGCGGCACTGAATTTTGCTGATTGCTTCTCTTACGCTTTGGCAAAGCGTGCAGACGAGCCACTGCTTTTCATCGGCAAGGATTTCTGCCAGACCGATATTCAGGCGGCATGAGGATGGCGGGGAACGGTCGAACCTCATCTGCGGCTTCCGGAGACGACGATCTTCCCGATATTGTCGACCTGGTCATGGCGATGGGCCGCGCCGACGATGAGGCATCGCATGAACTCCCCTCCCCTGCCCTGCCGGTGGCTGACACGGCTCCACGCCTGCCCGCGCATCTGGAGCGGCTCGCCGACCGCGCCCGCGACTACGTCGAGGCGGCAAGCTCTGCCAACACGCGGCGTGCCTACGCCTCCGACTGGAAGCATTTTGGCGCCTGGTGCCGCCGGCAAAATCTCGAGGTGCTGCCCGACCCGCAGACTGTTGGCCTCTACATCACCGCTTGTGCTTCAGGGGCAGTGTCGGGCGACAAGACGCCGAACTCAGTCAGCACGATCGAACGGCGTCTGTCCTCGCTGGCTTGGAATTTCACCCAGCGCGGCCAACCGCTGGACCGAAAGGATCGGCATATTGCTACCGTGCTCGCAGGCATCCGCAACACCCATGCCTCCCCTCCCCGGCAGAAGGAAGCGATCCTCCCCGAGAATCTGATCGCCATGCTGGAAACACTCGATCGCGGCACGCTGCGGGGATTGCGCGACCGCACGATCTTGCTGCTCGGTTTTGCCGGCGGGCTGCGCCGCTCGGAAATCGTCGGCCTTGACGTTTCGCGCGATCAGACCGAGGACGCCCGCGGCTGGGTGGAATTCTTTTCCGACAAGGGCATTCTGGTGATGCTGCGCGGCAAAACCGGCTGGCGCGAAGTCGAGATCGGCCGCGGCTCCTCCGAGGCAACCTGCCCGGTCGTAGCGCTGCAGACGTGGCTCAAGCTGGCACGCATCGCTCATGGGCCGCTGTTCCGCCGCGTTTCCGGGCGAGGCAAAGCCGTCGGCGCCGATCGGTTGAATGACCAAGAGGTCGCGCGCTTGGTCAAGCGTACCGCCCTCGCCGCCGGCGTCCGCGGCGATCTGTCGGAAGGCGAACGCGGCCTGAAATTCGCCGGGCATTCATTGCGCGCCGGCCTCGCCTCCTCGGCCGAGGTTGACGAGCGCTACGTGCAAAAGCAACTTGGCCACGCCTCGGCCGAGATGACCCGCAAATACCAGCGCCGGCGCGATCGGTTTCGCGTCAACCTAACCAAGGCAAGCGGGCTGTAGCGTTGAAAGTCCCCTCCCCTCCCCTGGCCGACCACAAGAGTGAATTCCCGACGGGGTCGCTCAGCCGTTCGCGTGATCAGTTTTAATGATGGGAAATGGTGCGGTAGCGGCCGACTTCTCGGGTCAGCCATGGCTGAGGGCAACGACGTTCTAGCAAACCGCGCCTCCGGCAATCTCCTCTCCTTTCTGCGTTGTCATCTTGCCGAATGGCTCGCATGGAACTGGTGGCGTCTTCGTTGGGAACCCCGCTCGAATGCCAGAGATTGGCCTTACGCCCACCGCCTTGCGACCATTGGCTGCGGACTCACTGATTTGAATCTACACGTAAAAGCCCTCGCCTTGCTAAGACCCGAAAAGACGCCGATCCCAGTACACCGGCTGATGCAGGCTGGCCTGGATCGAAGGAAATTCCCGATGAGCGGGATTTATGAGCACGTTATGATCGAGGCGTGCAACCACGCTCGGCACCAGCAGAATGGCACTGCGCTTTTCCAAGCACCATCGTTTGCCGAATTCCTTGCTAACCGTGGCCGGCATCGCGTCCCAACCGGGTAGCGCGGGCGCTGAGAAGACTTCATAGGTGGTTCCGTGGGGGATGGTGATTCCGACGTAATGCTGATTGGGCGGCAGGCGGCCGCTGCCGTGCACCAGCTTTTCCAGGACGGCGGTCGAATAGTGCTCGCTCGAGTAGATGACCGGGCTGCCCGATGTATTCCAGCGCCCTGGCGCTATGGTCGAACCCGTCGCGTCGAAGATGGGGTAGGCACCTTCAGGATCGCCAACGCGAAAAGCCGACAGCGTGCGGTCAAGAACCTGTGCCGTCACGCAGCGCTGCCGTATTTCAGGCTCGCGAGTATGTCGAGGACCATCTCGGCACCGAACTCGTTCTGGATGACCACGTCGATTGGACGCTTGTCCTCCAGCATGGCGTGGCTGCGAAACAGGAAATCTCGCGCCTCGTCTTCCCTTTGCCATACTTCGAGTGCCAGATTCCACACCCGTGCGACCCGTGCGACCCGCGTTCCCTCCTCCGAGGACAGGCGCAATTGGCCCTTCTTGCGGCGGTCATAGGTCGCCTTGGGAACAAGGCGGTACTTGAACTGCGAGTCGTTTGGCGAGACGAACTGAGACACACGTTCAAGGGTGGCGAAGGGCAAGCCCTCTTCAATGCGTGAGATTAGGCCAAAAGGAGACAGCGCCGCCGTCCCCCTAATCGGCAGACCAAGCACATCAGCGACATTTGCAAGGGCTAGCATGACAATCTCCATTCCAGATGAGACATTATATAGCCTCACATGAGGCGCAGAACAAGAAGCGCCCTGATCGATCAATCCCAGCCCTTCCGCTTCATGCTGAGCCGCAGAGCCTCGCTGATTTCGGCAGACTTGGAGCTGCCGGTCAATTCATCCCTTCGCGCGGTTTCTTTCCCGAGCGATTTTCCGGCGTTCTGGCTGGCCTTGGCATCAAGCCTTGCGCGCAGCAGCGCCATGACCATCGGCCACACCGAAAACTGACCGTTGCGAGCCCGATCCGTCAGGTTCCTGAGATAGCCGCCCTGACTGTTGATCTGATCGGTTCGCTGCAGCATTGCGGCTATCGTAATGGCAGCCTTTTCAGGCCCCATCACCTGGACCGCTTCCTGCCATGCGCTGGGGCTGACCCCCATATGCGGCCGGGCCAGTTCGGCCGCCGCGACAAAGTCACGCCAGGTTCGAATCTGGGCGCCGCGGGCCATGTTCAGGATTTCCGGGCAGGCGTCCAGCACCATCCCCAGGGGCAAGTCCCGTTTGGGCAGGCTGCGCACATTGTCATCTCGCTCGGCGCTGCTGCTCGCTTCTTTCTGCAGTCTTAAGCCGTGTTCAGTTTCATCGGTAGAATGAGAGTCTGGATTTGAATTCTGTATGTGGCGCTCAGAATGGGACTCATTGGCGTTCAAATCTTGTGATTTGACGAATGTTTCCAACAGCTGATGCACTTCGGCCCAGATGTTCTCCAACTCATCGGCCACCGCCTCCAGCAACTGGCGCGAGGCTGTCCGAGGCAACCGACCGACGGCCGCCTCATATCGCGTCTGAAACCGGCGCCAATCGCCCGGGACCTCCTCATTGAGCCCTGCGTCGATCATCTTGACGATGTCGCGCCGGCAGATGGTCAGACGCTCCTTGACCAGCCTGTAGGCCTTCCGCTCGGCTTGAACGGCGGCGGCCAGTTGTTTGAATTCGTCAGCGCGCGCCACGATCGGCGCCAGGTCGAAGCCATAGGCCTGCTCGATCTCCCCGCCCTCCCCCTTGCGGGCAAAGCGCTTGCCGTTCGGGCTGTCGCGACGGATCACCAGGCCGCATGTCACAAGGACCGATAGATGGCGCCTGAGCGTCGCCGAGGACATGCCATTGGCGCGCCGGATCAGCTGCTCGTTGGAGGGGAATACGACCAGCCCCCCCTCCCCCGACAGCTGGTCCTCGCGGTGAAACGACAAGAGCGCATTGAGTATCGCCAGCGAACGATCGGTCGCGCCAATGGCGTCCCTGGCCTCTGTGATGTCTCGAAAGGCCTGCCATTTGGGCACAGCCGTCGTTCGGTCGATCGCCTTTGCACCTGCCTGGCTTGCCATTTGCGCAAGCGTCATCGGCCGCCGCCCAAAGGGCGTCGTAGAGATATGCGTAACCATTTTCCCTCTGCCTCTAGTCAGGCAAAAGAAATCTGCTCGCCAAACGACGCCCAATAACACTTGACAGTGATTCGCGGATTTGCGATTCTCGGCTTGCTACAGACCTGAGAAGGGCTTCCGTGACGGTGACGTTCGGGGGCCTTTTTCTTTTGCGGATTAGTCTCCTGTTGTCTTCCTGGTTTCAGACTCTCGGAACGCCTCGAACAGCTCCTCGAGCCTGCCGGCAATAAAAGCACCGAAAGCCGAAGCCTCCTTGGATTTCAAAGCCAGCGTGAACACCTTCCCGGTATCGGCAATCCTTGCCTTTACGGAATTGTCTTTTGCAGCCCAGGCCCTTTCGCGCGGCCGCGACGGCGCTGATTTCGCACCCTTGCCGCTTGCCGCCAGCAGCTCATAAAGCGCCTGGAAACGCGCGTCGCTGCCGGCGTGTTGGAATTGGCTGGACTGGACATGCTCGTCGGCTCTGGCGGCATTGGCCGGATGCGCCATGAGCTTGGCCAATTGCCACCAGCGGTCACGGCCGATCCCCTTGGCCGCGCCGATCGCCATTATGATGGATTCGGAGACGTTGCTGGAGACCGACCGCATCTTTGACAATGTCGTATCGTCAAGCGCCAAGGCCGATTTCACGATGTCGGCCGCATAGCCCTGCTTGAGAAGGCGCTCAGCAAACAGCGTCCGCTCGATAAAGGATAGGTTGGCGCGGGCGGCATTCTCCTGGCCCTGGGCGACGACGTGGTCGCGGTCGTCCAGTTGCTTGACGACGGCTCGCACCGGCCGCCGCAACGCACGTGCAACCTTTACGCGCCGGTGCCCAAACACCGTCTGGTAGCGCCCGGGGGAGGATGGATGCGGCCTGACCAGGATGGGGGAATCCTGTCCGCGCTCCTGGATCGCGCGCATCAGTTCGGAGAATTCCTGCTCGTCATCGCCAATGCGGTCCGACACGAACGAGGTGTCGACGAGCTCGGGGTCCAGATCGACAACCGAGCTTTTCGACAGCTCTTCGAAGGACTGCATGATGGATCGCGACGCGCCGCGAACGGCGTAGCTCGACACGTCTCTCGTTTGCTCCACGGCAGCGGAGCCCATCACGCTATCGAATATGTCCTTGCGTGCCATTCAGCCCTCCCCCAAATCAGCTACCGGCCTGATTTTGTGGACGAAAACATGCGTTTTTACCGCAGTAAAACTCAATGCCATCACCCCCTGCCCCACGCGCGATGGACGAGAGACACGATTTCGGAATTGACCGCATCGAGCGATTCCATCGCCCGATCGTAGGTCGTGCGCGTGAAAGACGATTTCTCGACCTCGTAGAGTGTCTGCTTGGTCAGTCCGGCATCCGATATGGCGGTCGACTTCAGCATCGGATGCTCAAGGATCTGGCCGGCCAGCATCGATTGCATGAACCCCACCATCTGGGCCTGCGGGATGTCGGTGGGCTCGTAACGGGTGATCAGATAACGGAACCAGTCGAGTTGGATCTCCGCTCCGGCTCCCTTGATGGTTTTCAGGATGCCGCCCAGCATCAGCAGAAACTGGCTCATGGACATGAGATCGAGCATTTGCGGGTGAACAGTAATCAGCACCGATGTCGCCGCCGACATGGCGGTCAAGGTCAGATAGCCGAGCTGCGGGGGACAGTCGACGACCACCACGTCATAGCGGTCGTCGACGTCGCTCAGGGCCTTGGCAATACGCAAGAAGAACTGGCGGCCGGCATTGGATGATTTGTCCTGCATCGCCAATGGCGTGTCGTATTCATATTCCTGGAGCTCGAGATTTGCAGGAACAATGTCGAGGCCCGGGAAATTCGTGGGGACAATGACGTCGGCGATGGACCTGCGCTCCGGATCGTAGCGGATTGCTTCATAGAGCGAGAGGTTCTGGTCGAGTTCCGGCTGGAAGCCGTGGAGTGCAGACAAAGATGCCTGCGGATCGAGATCTATGGCAAGGACGCGATGGCCGGTAAGCGCCAGGTGCTGGGCGAGGTGAGCCGCGGTCGTGGTTTTGCCGCTGCCTCCCTTGAAATTGACAACCGCGATGACCTGCAGCTTGTCGGCGGGCTTGCGATGAGGGACGTATTTCTTGACCTCCGTCCTGCCATGCTGGTCGAGAAAGTGGCGAAGCTCCAGCATCTGACCAGCCGTATAGGAGCGTCGACCCGACTGCGCTTGTTCGGGCAGGGGGCCCTTGCCTTCGAGATGGAGCCGTTTCAGATTGTTTTGCGAAACACCGAGGTAATGCGCAACCTCGGCCATGGAGAACGTCCGCAGGGTCTTCGTCGCGTTGGGGGGAAACTTCTCCATGCGAAGCTGATTGAGCCGACGCGATATCTCCGCCCCGTGTTCGAGGATCTTCTCGTCAAACTCGAAGCTGGGCAGCCGCATTGCGATATTCATACTTCCGGGAACCTGAATTGGCGCTTTTTGCTGGAAAACGGACCAGCAACCGCCATTAAGCTCCGATTCGCCAGCCCGGGCAAGGAGTTTTGGGTTAAGAGAAGGTTAACGCCCCGTTCGGGTCAACACGGCGCAAAAACGCCTGCCCAAGAAAGCTAACACGCTGTTTCAATACATATTTTTGCGCAAATTTACGGCAGTAAAATACAGGCCGGGGATGTTGCCACCGCTGTCGCCCACGCCGGGGGAGGTAGACAGGCCGTCATTCGATCCAGGAAGCCGTTTGGGGCCGGCCGAGATATCTATGCATGCAGGCAAAGGGGTGTCAGTCACCTTACGCCGTTGCCAAGGCGGCCAAGCACGTCGATCAGGAGCAGCCCTGCGTCTACGGCGAGCAGCGCAATCTCTTGCGCATGACAGCGACCTGTCTGAACCGTCTTTCCTTTGACGACATGAAGCGCCGTGACGGCTGCCAGATTGCCGCCGCGCTGGTCCCACTCAATTGGTTCTGGATACGCGATGCCCTGCCGGCGCTGGCTTCTGATCGCGTCAGCGACGTTTGCTCTTGAGAGACGACCGTCGGCGGCCAGCGCGTGAATGGCGGCTAACACGGTTTTGGTCGCGTCGTATTTGAGTTCGCGCCATAGTTCTGGAGGTCCGAAGCGTTGCGCATAATCCGTGCGAACGCGCCGGCGACGTGGCCTTTCTCCGGACAGCCGGAAAGAACAAGGACGCCCTCCCCCTGCTCTGCCGCGCCGCCTGCTGGGCGAAGGAAATTGGCAACGTCCCAGCAGCCGTCGCCGATGGCCAGAAGCCGCTTGTCGCCGGCGGCGCCCATGGCACGCAGGAGCGGAGCGCCTTCATAAATGCCGCCATAGAAGATCAGATCGGCCTGTGATGGAAATCCGGACACCAGGTAGGGGAATTCCCTGTGGCCTTCATCGACGCTGGGGAACGCGCTCACCACGCCGCCGGCTTTCACGAATTCGGTCGCGAACTGGTGGCTCATGTTCCGGCCATAGACGGTATCGGTGGCGACGATCACTGCCGCGCGTTTTGCCAGCTTGCGGGACACGTAGCTTGCGATGGCGGCGGCCCGTCTCGTCATCGCGGTTTGTGAACACGTACGTCAATCCGGATTCCGTTAGCTTGGATTCGACACGATCGGTGTGATGAGCGTCAGCCGCGCCGTGTCATAGGCCGGCGCCGCGCCCAGGCGATGACCGGCCCAAGGGGATAAAGGATCTGGCGATGCGTTCGCCTTGTGCCTCCTCACACGTGGAGTCGCGGCGACAGCCTCGATGGACAAGTTGCTGCTGTCCGCATCATTGGCTTCATCTACAGCCGTCTGGACGGCGTTGGCGATCGCGGCCCAAGCAGCCCAGCATCGCCCGAAAGGGGTGTCGCGATGCCCGAGTCTCGATCGGAACATTCTGTTAGTCGACCGCGAGTTCTGCCCGGGCCTTGTTTGATCTCCTGGATGGTCGAGCGGAGCCGGTGAAAAGCAGGCCGCTAACAGAAAGGATCACGAGGAGCGCCCCAGTCGCCATCCACATTGACGGGACCTCGCCGAGAAAGGCCCAGCCGAGCAACACAGCGATGATGGGGTTGACGAAGGTGTAAGTCGCTACCAGGGTTGGCGTGACTTTGCGCAAGAGCCAGATGTAAGCCGCAAAGGCAATCACCGTTCCGGCGACGGTGAGGTATGCCCATCCAGCGATCGACCACCCCGTGATCGAGTAGGGGTGAACAAGGCTCACTTCGCCGTTGGCCGCACCGACAACCGCCAGTGCAGCAGCGCCGGCCCACAATTCGATAACGGACATCACCAGTGGGCTGCTGGACGTTGGGGACTGTTCGGAGACGACCGTTCCGATGCTCCAGGACAGGGACGCACCAAGCAGCAAGAAAATGTCGATCAGGTGCACCGCACCAATTCCGCCAGCACCTTCCTCCCAGGCTATCAGCGCAACTCCAACGACACCGGGGGCAAGAAAGCTCAGTGCCAACGGGCTTGGCCGATTGGGACGTCCGAGGCCTGTCTGAAGCGCCGCAATCCACAACGGGATGGTCGCGAGCATGACTGCGGCCAGGCCCGTTGGAACACGCTGTTGAACGTTGGCAAGGATGCCGTGGCACCCCACGAAGAACAGCAATCCGCACACGATGCCGTAAAGCAGGGACTTCCTAGACGGGGCCTTCGCACCCGAGGCCGCGGCAACGACGAAAAGGATTAGGCCGCCCACCATGCAGCGTGCTGCCATCAGCAGAAATGGCGGCAGTGATTGCAGCGCCAGCGCCAAAGCCAGATAGGTCGAGCCCCAGATGAGGTAGATGGCGCCGAAGGCAGCGATCAGGAGAAAACTTGCGCTGGGGAGCTTCATCGGCGTAAAACCTCTTATGAGGTTAGAATTCGGAGACCGCGCTTGGGTTCCCCGCAGATCCTGAAAAAGCGACAGCCGGCCTCTGTCGCGAAGGAGGATCTGGCCATCCGCTTTGTCAACACGGTTGCCTGGCGCCTGCGGCAAGCCGCCGAGGAGCGGCTTCCTACGCCCGCGGCACTCCTGGATTGGCTTGATGAGAACGGCGTGCGCATTTCCAACGATCCTGCTGAACTCACGCCGGAAAGGGGAGGGGACCTCCAACGGGCCCAAACCGCATATGGAAGCGCCATAGCGCTGCGCGAGACGATCTACGAACTCCTGGTGGCACAGATCAGAAATGTCAGTCCCGCTGCCGACCACGTCCAGGCGTTCAATCGATTTCTGCATCACAGGCCAGCCGCTTTGCTGGAATGGCGAGCCGGCAAATTCGGCTGGCACGGCTCGCATCCAGATGAACTCGATTTTTGCACACCGATCGCGATCTCCGCGGCTGAACTCATGACCGGCCCCCGGGCAGGGCGGGTCAAGCAATGTGGGGACGATCGAGGCTGCGGCTGGCTGTTCGTCGATGAGAGCCGGGCGCAAAACCGGCGGTGGTGTTCCATGGGAGACTGCGGCAACCGCGCCAAGGCGTCGCGCCATTACGCCAGGATCCGCGAGACCAGAAACGCGAAATGACGACATGTCAGCCATCCACAGGTGGTGGTGTACAATCAGGTCGCCCTGAAGCACCAACACTGTCACGACATCAACTGTGGCGGGCCGTTCGCCATCCTTGAGTGACAGGACACCACCTGGCATCCAGGTTTTCAGGAGGAGTGTAAGGTCGTATCCTTAGGGCATCCTACCGACCCACCCCGATCGCCGACCCAAGTCAATGTCCGGGGCCGCTCAAGTGGCGTGAAGGATCCGGAACTGCGCTGGGTTGCCTGGGGTTCTTTCGACGATTTGAATTGGCGCAGCAGTCCATTGCCAAACAGCTGCGCCTGGTGTGCGGAAGAACTGGATTTTGCCGCGGGTGCCTTCAACTCTTAAGCGCGGCCATGACTCGGCTATGCTGTTCCGCTCAATTCCGTGGGACCGCATCGCATCGGCAAGGACGGCGATCGTGTCGTAGCCTTCCAAGGCAACGAAGGAGGGCGCCTCTCCCAACTTCTCGCGGAGTGCCCTTTGGACGTATGAACCTAGCGCGCTGAGGTGCTCGGGTCGGTAGCGCAGGAACGGGATCGCAGCGCTATCCTCACCAAGCAATGTGGCCCATTCAGCGAATTCTGGTTGTCCGGCTGGAGCGCCGATCTTGATCGTGGCGAGGCGCCTGTCGTTGCGAACTGACTTGACGATTGAGATTGCTGGCTCCGGATCACCTACCAGAAGAAGAAGCACTGTTGCACGATGGTCGACGAGTTTATCGCACAAAGATGAGGGGTCGAGTGAGCTCATGCTGATTTCCGATAAGGACCCGCCTCGTGAGTGAACGTGATCCCGCAGAATGTGAGCGCCAGACGCCCAGTAGACACTTTGCTGCGACGCAACTGCGATCCGATGATGGCCGGCGCGCGAGAGGAAGTCTGCATATATTTGCCATCCGCGGGACTGCGGCGGTGCAAGGCGCGCGACCCATTTCGTCGATTGTTCCGTAAGCCTGTCGAGTACCGCCGACGAGCAGAGAAACGGGACGCCAAGCTCGTCGGCCCTGGTAGCCGCAGCGCGAGCAACGACACTGTGATACTCTCCCGCTAGCGCAACCACGCCCAAGCGAGCCAGTTCATCCACCGCCGCGACAGCCTTCTTCGGATCAGCGGCCGTGTCTCGGACAACAAGCTCAAGCGGTTTGCCGGCGACGCCGCCGGCGCCGTTGATTTCGCTGGCGGCAAGCTCAAGGCCGGCAAGCAAGTGTCTGCCTGCCTGAACCCAGCCGGGCCGAGTTAAAGGAGCGAGTGCGCCGATCCTAATCGTCGCTTCCTCGGAGCGCCCAGGCCGCGATACAGTAGATGGCATACGTTCCAAGTCCCCAGCTTTACCAACGCTGACATCACCCCGCTACAGCGCACATGCGTCGGCCGATAGAGACAGTCGGAACCACCTCCAACAATCTGTACCCTCGACGCAAACGATACAGTGCCCCTGGATGCCCAGATGAGCTTGAAGCAGCTCTTTGGCGGACTGGCTGCGGGCCGCCGGCGGGCACTTTTTTCCGCGTAGCCCACGCTACTTCCGATGTGCCAGGCGATAGCGCGCTGCCTTGGCGCGGTTGCCGCAACTGTCCATCGAGCACCAGCGTCTCGGTTTTGATCGGCTATCGTTGATGAAGAAGCCGCCGCATTTGTCAGCCTCACATTGCCGGATGTCGTTTCCTGACGGGAACAGCACCAGCATGGCTGCGGCTGCAGCTGATCGTCGCAGGGGCAGGTAAATCGCTTGGTTTGTCGACGCGGATGTGACGTTCAGGATTTGGCCAAGGCCAGCCGAGCCTCCCGCCTGCGCTATCGCTTTATGGATGTCGCGCAAGGCGTTGCGTTTCGGCGCGAGACCACGGCCAAGGTTTTGCGCCGTCACATTGAGCCACGATTTGAGGGCCGCGCGTAGCTTTAGCACCTCAAGATGCACATCGCAGGCGACGCGTTGGTGATTTAGGGCGAGACGCTTGAGGACCCGCCCTTCATTTTCCGACAGCAACAGGGCCGGAATGCAAAAGACCAGCAGGTCTTGGTAGCTTGGAATGAAATCGATCTCATCTCCGTCGCGCCAGTGCAATGTGTTGGCAAGATCAAGTGCGGGCGCGCCACCCAGCATGCGCATGGGTCCGAGCGGCGAGACATAGGTCCGGACAAATTCGGTTGATTCCATCACCGCCAGTATGTAACCTCCTAAACAGTTACTCAAGAGGGCAGGGAGGGTCAATGAAGAAGGCTCTGCTGACATTGCTGGCGTGGTTTGCGTTTGCGGTCACGGCACATGCAAATGACGATGTGCTTTATCGCTCAAGCGTCATTGTCACCGGAGATCGGGAGGAAACGCGCGTCCCCTCCATTCCAGAGGGTTTCGAACTGGCAGCGCAAAAGCTGACCGGAAATCCCGACATCGCGCAAAACCCGGCCTTCGCTTCGCTGGCGACCGGAGCGCCTGGCATGGTTTGGTCCTACACCTACCATGATCGCATGTTCGGCACTCCAATTCACGATGAGCAGGGCACGCGCGATCGCCCTTTTGATCTCACATTCCAGTTTGACCGGAAGCGGATGGACCATGCGATGGCGGTGCTGGGCGAGAAGCCATGGCTAGGAGCGCGCCCAAAGCTGGCGCTCGTCGTCGAAGTGACCGACATGGCGCGCAGCTATGTACTGGCCGCCGATGGCGTCCACGGATCGGACCTGCGCGCAAGCTTTGAAGATGCTTCGGCGCGCTTCGCGATACCGATCATATTCGCGAACGAGGCCGATCTCTCGGCGCTGGCGCAGGAAAACCTTGATGCACTCCCTCTTGAGACGCTGGCCAGCCTAAAATCCAGGTTGGGCGCTGACGCGATCTTGGTCGGTCATCTCGATTGGGAAACCAAGGAGCCGGGCTGGCATGCGGTTTGGAGCCTGCCATTTAGTCCAGAAGATACCAAGTGGGAGGTCGGCGGCGTAAATTTCGATGCCGCCTTCCGCAACGCAATCGGAGGTGCCGCCAAGCGCTTACGACCGACCCAATAGTTCGGGTGCCATGACATTGCGGGAGGGAGTGCATCGCCACTGCGTTGCGAGGCTCGTGCGGGAGATCGGACCCCGGACGCGAGGTGCGACAGGCCGGGCCTAAACGGCTCCCAAGGGGGAGGGCACCGGCCGCGAAGCAACGCCGAGGCGAGATGATGTCATTGGCCCCCCGCCCTTTGTCGTGCTAGCCATCTGCAACCAGCCCTGCAGGGCCCCGATACCACCGCAGGCTCGGTCGCCTTCACCCAGCTTATTGCGGTCCCCACGCCACTGGGTTATTTTAGCAGTTGTGGGAACAGCATCTGCCATCGATCGCGGGTGCGACCTTGCCGTCTCGGCAGATTGTGAAGTCTTTAACAGACCAGGTGTCGCAAGCCGCGTCTTGTGCACCCCAGGTCATGAGCAGTTAAGGATGCGCCATGCTGCGATGTTTTGCGTTCATTGCGGCCCTGATGCTCGCGAGCTTCACGGCGTTCCAAGCTTGTGCCGATCGAAGGGTGGCCCTTGTCATCGGCAATTCCGAATACCGCGAAATTCCCGCCCTCAAGAATCCGGACAAGGATGCCGAGGACGTGTCGAGCACCTTTCGGCTGGCTGGATTCGACGTGTTCGTCGCCAAGGATCTCACCAAGATCGAATTCGAAAAACAGTTCCGCAACTACCTCGCGGCGGCGGACGGTGCCGATCTGGCGATCGTGTATTATTCCGGCCACGGCTTTCAGATCGGCGGTGAAAATTTCCTGATCCCCGTCGATGCATCGCTCAAGAACGCGGCCGACATTGAGGTTCAGGCCGTCAAGCTCGATGATGTGCTGCAGCAGTTGAGGACGAAATCGAAGATCGAGGTGATCATCCTCGACGCCTGCCGCAACAATCCGTTTCCGCGCAAAGACTATTGGTTGCGAGACCAGCTCATCGTCGCTGGCAACACCGGCCTTGCGCAGGTTAAAAGTTCGCTGAACACGCTTATAGCCTTCGCCACCGAGCCCGGTGCTGTCGCTTATGACGGAAGTGGCGACCTCAGTCCATTTTCCTCCGCCTTCTCCCGCCGCGCGCTGGCGCCGAACCAGGAGATACGCTCGGTCATGGCGGCCGTCCGCCGGGATGTGGTGGAGGCTACGGCCGGAAAGCAGGTGCCTTGGGAAAACTCGTCGCTGATCGACGAGGTCGTCCTCATGCGTCGCGCCAACCGGCCTGCACTGCCGCCCGTGTTGGAAAAGGTCGTACCGTCCGGCGTCGGGCCTGTCGCGCTCGACCTGCCGGAGCCGGTCGATGTCGATGGCGGTGCGGTCACCGTCAGCATCGACAGGCAGCCGGCGCTAGGGCGTCTGATCTTGGATGGCAAGGCGGTTGCGGCGGGGGAGCCGATTGCCGGCAAGGATCTCCCGCGATTGCGAATGGACGTCCCCAAAGGTGCCGGGGCCCAGGAACAAGTCGACATGCTGGCCTATTCAACGCACGACAATTGGGGAGGTGAATCCCGGGGCATCCTGGTGTTCCGGGTCAAGAATGGTGAGGGTGCCGAGGGCAAGCAACTTATAGCCTCGCTCGAGTCCCAGCAGAAGCAGCAAGCAGTGGAACGCGGTATTCATATTGCGGGCGCCGCCGAAGCAATCGAAAACCATGAGGTCCAGATTGCGGTAGGCGTCGGCCCGGTTCCGTTGCAGCTCGATTTCCCAACTACGGATCCGGCGGTCAGCCTGAAACTTGCAGGCTATCCGGCAACGGGAACGCTGTCGCTGCCGGATCGGACCTTGTCACCGGATTCGAGCCTGATGGCCAATGAAGTCGACCACTTGCGCTACGAACCCCAGATCGGCTCCGTCCAGCCACTGATCGTCGGCTTTGAAATCAGGGCCGACAACACGTCATCAAAGCCGGCGACGATGAAGCTGTCGCCAAGCGTCGACCCCTGCGACAGGGAGGCCGGTGAGCCTCTTGACCTGCAGGGCGTCGTCCCCGGCCTGCTGCCGAACGAAATCAGCAACAACGCCGCGGAGGTTTGCCGGGCGGCGGTGAAAGCCTATCCGGACGTCGCCCGCTTCCACTACCAACTCGGCCGGGCACTGCTTGCCGCCGGGAAGGTCAATGAGGCCTTGAAGGCGATCCAGGAGGCTGCCGATAAGGGGCATGTGCGCGCAGTGTTCGAGCTTGGCTACCTCAACGCGACGGGAACGGGAATGCCCGTCAATCGCAAGCAGGCCAATACCTTTTATGCTGCAGCGTCCGACAAGGGCGACCCCTATGGCATGACCTCGTGGGGTCGCGCTTTGTTCAACGGCTATGGCGTCGAGCGTGATACCGCCAAAGGGCTGGACCTGCTGCTCAAGGCGGCGGCGATGGGGCACACTTATGCCATGAACGATCTCGCTGCCATCTTCACCGAAGGCCGTAATGGCGTGCCTGCCGATGCAGCTCGCGCCGTGGCTTTCCTCAAGGCTGGCGTCGAGCGGCAGGACATGTATTCGATGAACCTGCTCGGCCGCAATTACCTCGCCGGCACGGGTGTCGAGAAGGACCCCAAGACAGCGCTCTCGCTTTTTCAGAAATCGATGGATCTTGGCCAGCCCTATGCTCCCGGCAGCCTAGCGCGCATGTACAGGGACGGTGTCGGCGTGCAGCAGGATCTTGCAGAAGCGCAAAGGTTGTTCGAGCTGGCGACGGCGCGCGGCGACCAGTCGGCTGCGTATGATCGCGCAGCTCTGGAGATGCAAAGGGGTGAACAGGCGGACCAGGCCTTGGCGGTGCGCTACCTTGCTTTCGCGGCCGCGCTCGATCTTCGCAACGAAATTCCCGATGCCAGGAATACGCTGTCGAAATTTGGCTCCAGGGTGAAGACGGCGGCCCTGAAGCAAATGCGTGGGGAATTGAAATCGAAGATTTCGGCGAACGGTTCGTTGGACGATCAACTGGTCAGGACGGCCAGGGCGGTCTGGGAGCAAGCCAATCCGCGCCGGGACGTGTTCTGACAACATGGAGGCAACAAGATGGGCTGGGCATTAAAACAGGTAATCGTCGCAACGGTCCTATCCCTCACGGTGGCAGGGTGCACGACCATTGCACCCCCGCTCGAACCGACGACGACGAAACATCGTACGAACTCTGTTCGCACGACGACCGCGCCAAAGGTGGTCAAGCAGAAAAATGTGACCGCCAAGAAACTGCTTACGCCGATCAAGACCGAGACCACCCCAGTCATTGCGCCCTTGGGCGGCGGTGGCGCTGGCGGTAGTGGCGGTAGTGGCGGTAGTAGTGGTGGTGGCGGTGGCTGGGGGGGATAGCGCCTCTACAGCGCACGACGCGGTGCAGGGCTATCGTAGGCCACAACGCGCTGGAACTGCTCGCCAAGCAGGAACAAGTGCTCTATGGTTGCGGCGTGCCGTTAGCGGGATCGGGTTGCCTGGCGGGGGCGTTCCATGTTCGAAGTCATTGCATTCTGGCAAGCGCGAGCAAAAGCGCGGCGTGCTGGCCTGATCATCGTAGCCATATTGGAATTGCTGGTCCTTGGACCGCGGACAGCGAGTGCCGCGCCGAACTGGACGCTCGATCCCGACGCTTCGGTGCTTACCTATCAGTCGGTCAAGAAAAACACGATCGTCGAGACCAACAAGATCAGGAATATCACCGGCACGCTGAATTCCGCCGGTGATGCCAAGATCAGCTTCGATCTCAATTCCGTCGACACGGGCGTCGACCTCCGCAACGTGCGCATGCGATTCCTGTTCTTCGAAACATTCAAGTACCCGACGGCCGAACTGAGGGCAAAGGTGGACCCGGCTGCATTTGCCGACTTGCCGGCCAAACGCCGGATCAAGGCAACTTTGCCGTTCCGGCTCAGTCTACACGGAGTCGATAAGGACCTGGAGGCGAGCGTCGTCGTCACCATGATCAGCGACACCCAGGTCTCGGTTGCTTCCGAGGCTCCCGTTGCGGTGCATGTGGAGGACTTTGGCCTGCTGCCGAACGTCGACAAGCTGCAGCAGGCCGCTAATGTGACGAACATAGTGCCCACTGCCTCGGTGTCCTTCGACTTCGTCTTTGTTGCTGAGGGCAGCAAGCCGGCCGCCGTGCAGACAGTCGCGGCCAGCGGCACCGAATCCGGTCCCGTGGCCACCGACGCCGCGAAAGCCAACTTCAGCGACGAGGAGTGCCTCAACCGGTTTGCAGTGTTATCGCGCACCGGAGCCATCTATTTCCGTCCAGCCAGCGCCAGACTCGATGCCAAGAGCCGTCCGTTGCTCGCCGAGGTTGAGGGTGTCGTCGGCAAATGCCCGACCCTGAATGTGGAAGTCGCGGGCTACACTGACGCGGATGGTTCGCCAGAGGCAAACAAAGCGCTCTCCGAACGGCGCGCCCAGGCGGTTGCCGATGCTTTGGTCGCCGATGGCGTGCAGCGCCGCCAGATCAGTGCCACCGGCTATGGCGAGGACCGGCCGGTTGCGGCCAACGACACGCCAAAGAACAAGGCACTCAATCGGCGCATCGAATTCTCCGCCACGAAGCTCGCGAACTGAGGTCGGGGTGGGCTCCCGTCCATTCGCGTTTTGCGCTGGCTTGTTTCGCGGCGCTGGCCTTGTGGCGGTTGTCTTGCTTTTGACTTTGACCGCCGCGACTGCCGAGCGCCGTGTCGCGCTGGTGCTCGGCAACTCGCAATATCAGCACGCCGCGCCGCTCGCCAATCCGGTGCGCGATGCCCAGGCCATGGCCGAGCGCCTGCAGAACCTTGGCTTCGATGTGGTCTCCGGCTTCGACCTGACCAAGCAGCAGACGCAGGCCACGGTCGCCCAGTTCGCAAAGCAGGTGCGCGGCGCCGATGTCGCGCTTTTCTTCTATGCCGGACATGGCTTGCAGGTTTCAGGCAAGAACTACCTGCTTCCGGTCGATGCCGCGCTCGAGGATGAAACGTCGCTCGACTTTGAGGCCGTGTCCGTCGATTTCGTTTTGCGTCAGATGTCTCGCGAGACCAGCGTAAGGTTGGTGTTTCTGGACGCATGCCGGGACAATCCCTTGGCCGATGTGCTGACTAAGACCGCGGGCATCAAAGGTGCAAGCAGCGGCCTTGCGGAAATCGCGATCGAAAATGGGGGCGCGGGAACGCTCGTTGCGTTCGCTGCCAGTCCCAACCAGCTCGCCTATGATGGGTCGGGCGACCACTCGCCCTTCACGACGGCATTGCTTCAGCACATTGGGGAATCCAATGTCTCCATCACCGAAGCGATGAACAGGGTGACCAGCGACGTCTTCAAGGCGACGGCCGGCAGGCAACGCCCCTGGGCCAATGTTTCCTTGACCACCGAGGTTGTCCTGCACAAGGTCGATCTCAACGCGCCGCTGATCGTCGGGCAGTCGAGCACCCCGCCGGCTGAAGCCAGCTCCGGGACGCGCAAAACCGGCGGGTCGTCGGCCCAGGATGACGATCAGCTTGCGCTCGATGTTCTCCGTGCGAAGATCCCGAAACTGGCCACCGACGGCCCCATCTTTTTCGATCGTCCCGTCAAGTTCGGGGAGCCCGCGATCGACGGCAAGAGCATCGCCCAACTGATCAAGGGCGAACCGCTGTTCAGTCCGGTGGAAGGTCTCGACAAGTCGGTCTGGGAAGGCAAGCACTGCGATAGCTGCCATGAGTGGAATGAGGCCCGGCTCTGCGAGCAGGCGAAGAATTTCGCTGCCAACGACGTCTCGGTCCTGCGGCTGCAGCATCCGCTCGGTACCCGATTCAAGGTCGCGCTGGCCAGATGGGCGCAAGGCGGCTGCCGGTGATGCTGGGCTGCTGCCGGCGCCGGCGAAGGCGAGCAGGGGAGGCGAATGCCGTTAGGCCTCCATCTCCACCATCTGGATGCCCATCTCGACAAAGGCGGAAAGCAAGGTAAACCGGTCCGCCAGCGCGGCGCGGGCCAGTCCAGCGAGGATCGCGGCATTGACGGCATGGGCGGCAGGAAATCCGCTCGATTCCATTTTGAGGGTCGGGTCACGCCATACTGCTGCCAGAGCGATCCAGGCGGCCGGCGTTGCCGGCGGCAGGTCCAAGGACTTGCTCAAGACGGATTGATGGTGGGGGTTGTCAGGTTCGCCGACGCGGGCATGAACAAGCGCCAGCAAATCGAGATCCCGGTTCCCGAGGAGCTCGGCGACATTCCTCAGGCATTCATGTCCCCACCAGACGGCGGCTCGCTCGGGGAGGAGGTAGGCACAGAACGTGACTGCTTCTTCCGGGACTCGCCCGGCAAGCAGATTACGGCAAAAATCAAGCGGCGGCTGACCGGTGGCCAGCGATTTCATGTCCCTGGCGATGGCGGGACAAGCAAGAAACAGATCCCGTGCCGTTCTGTATCCGAGTTCGTTAGCCATGGCTGCCCAACCTGAAAGCCAGCAGACAAACACTCAAGCCTGTGGCCGAGCGCCGGTCAAGCGTCAGCCTTTAACGGGTGGCGGACAGGAGCAAATTGCGTTTGTCCACAGACAATCGCTTCCCGATTTGATATGGTAGCGGCCAGCGAAATCCGCTCGAACAGGAGTGACGGTCATGCGATTGGGCAGTTCAGCCTTGGCATTGGTGGCCATGCTTCTTACGACGCACGTATCCGCCGATCCGCTTCAGAAGTCGGAAGACATCGTGAAGTTCTTCGCCGGCCAGCCCGGCAATCTGGGTGCTTCGCGCGGGATCTGCGTCGGCACGGAGGAAGAGTGCAAGAGCAAGGCCGAGAAGACTGGCTCAACCTCCCAAAAGGCCGGCCTCGACATGATGATCAATTTCGCCCTTGATTCCGCGCAACTCGACCAGGTTGCGCGCACCGAACTTGATGAGTTCGCCAAGGCGCTGAAGGACAATCGGCTGAGCACGTTCAGCTTTGTCGTCGAAGGTCATACCGATGCAACTGGCTCGGACCGCTATAACCAGGAACTTTCGCAGCGAAGGGCGCGGTCGGTGGCGGCCTTCCTGACGGCCAACGGCGTAGAATCTGCCAGACTGGAAGCAATCGGCCTCGGCAAATCGCATCCGCGCGTCGCCAATCCTTATGATCCAGTCAACCGCCGCGTGGAGATGCGCGTCAGGACCGAGTAGGCTGTCGCCAACAGGCGAGCATTTACAGCGATATGCATTAGCCTGGCTGAAACGCCCCTTGGATCGAATTGACCAGCGCCGTTATGGCCTGCTTGTATTTTTCGAACCCCGGTGATGTCTGTCGGATTTCGGTCGTGGTCGTGGCCGGCTGGCCCGCGTCTGTCGCCACGCGCAGCACTTTTCGACCCATCTTCCGCTCGGCCCAGTCAATGACATAGCCAGCGGTCTTGCCGAGGAGGAAAGGATTGGCCTCGATCACCGCTGACCCCAGAACGGCGCTCAGTTGCGACGAGCCGGACGCAGCCAGCACCTGGTGCGCGCCTTCCATGCCAAGGAAGTGGCAGAGGTAAAGGCGCCCTGCGGTTATCTGGTGGCCGCGCGCGCGCAGATAAGCCTCGCCTTCGCGCGCGAGGTTGCGCACCATCTCACGCGACAGCGTCACGTCGTAGCGAAGCGCAAGCAGGTCAGCGGTCGAGAGCGAACGGGCAAGATCGGGGCGATAGGTGTTCATCATCCGGATCCAGGTCTTGGTGATGAACTGGCCAGCGCCGGTGGCTGATGAGTTGGGGTTCTTGGCGCGGGCGCTGCCGCCGCTTTCGACATGCACGATACGGTCGGTTAACGTCTCGACGGCGGAATCGCCGGAGCTGCCGGAGCGGGCGTCAGCGCCGGCAGCAACCGTGGTGACCGTTCCGAGCGGATCGATTGCCTCGCCGTTTTGATAGAGTTCGAAATGCAGATGCGGTCCGGTCGAGAGCCCGGTCGTGCCAATATAGCCGATGACGTCGCCGGCCTTCACCTTGGTGCCGACGCCGCTGGCGATGGCGAATTTCTGCATATGCGCATAGCGTGTCTCGCGTCCGTTTGCATGGGCGATCTTGACCAGATTGCCATAGCTGCCGCCATCGCCTTGGAAGCTGATCTCGCCGTCGAAGGCCGCCATGATCGGCGTGCCGATCGGAGCCGCCCAGTCGACGCCTTTGTGGATTCGAACCGTGCCTAGGATGGGATGCTTACGCGGGCCGAAGGTCGAGGTCATGACCCCGCTCACCGGCGTGACCATGCCGTTGGCGATGGACAGCGAACGGACCTGATCATCGCCCGTCACGCAGGCATACTGGCCCTCGCTTTGCTGATAGACGAAGCAGTCGAGGTTCTTGTCCCTACCGAGGACACCGACGTAAAGCACCCGTCCGGATATCTCGCCTTGGCCGCGCGGGGTCTGCGAATAGATCAGCACCAGGCGCTGGTCCTCGGCGGCGAAGGCGTCCAGATCCTGTCCTCGCGACAGATACATGATCGCTTCGCCGATCACGCTGGTCGGCACCTTGTTGCGCGCCGCGGTCGAATAGATTGCGTCGAGCAGGCGGTATTGCCGCTTCGGCCCGCCCTGATCCGAGCTACCGGAATAGTTGAAGAGGTCCTCGCGAACCCAGGGATCGGCGCCTGAAACAAAGGGACCCGCGGCGCTGCGCGTCAGCGTACCGACATAAACATTCTTTGCGTAGACGGAGACCTGCATCAGCGACATGGCGGTGGTCTCGCGGTTGGGCCGGAAACCGCGCAAGGCGACCACAAAGCCGGGCTCCAACCCGTCGCGGTCGAACAGCGCTTTCAGCGCCTCGCCCGCAAGCCTGGCGTCATCCGCGGAGAAATGCGCGTCGAGCGCCACGCTTTCCAGGCTGCGGTCGTTGAGGACTTTCACGAAGGTGTCCTCTGTCGCCTCGAAACGCTGATATTCGCTGATGACGGTCGCGACGGTGGTGTTGTTCTCGATCGCGGTCTTAGCGAAGGCAGGGAGCGCTGCCTCGCCCTGGTCGATGGTCTCGCCCCAGCCGGCCTCGGGGTCGTCTGCATCGGCTTTAAGTGGCGAAGCTGGGGGCACCCCGCCTTCATCCGGCGTCGCCTGCAGGTCGTTCGCCAGATCATCTTCTTGCTCATTGGGTGCCACGGCAGGTGCGGCCGAGGTCGGCTGCTGATTCTCCGGTGCTGCAGCGGAGGGCTTCGGAGGTGCCTGCCGCTGCGCCTGGAAGAAGGCAAAATCCTCCTGCGTCGAGGGGATTGTCGTCATGAACTTCTCGCTGGCGCTCAGCATCACGTCGGACAGCATTTCGATCTGCGGCGAAGCCCCGGAACTGTCGAGTTCGGCCGGGCGCGCAATGGTGTGGCCCTTCGTGGCGGTCTCGTCATCGGGTGCCAGTGTGATCCACATCGGGTCACCGGCAAGGTCGATGATCGCCGGTACATAGACCGACGCGTCGGCGGGCACGTCTTCCATGCCTTCAACGGGATGCAGGTCCTCATTCTGGTCGCCGAACGACCACTCATCCTTGGTAAGATAGAAGCTGGTGGCGATGGTGATGACAGTGAGCGTAGCAACGCCGGCAAGGACGCGGCGCCAAAGTTTACGTCGGCGTTCCCTCTGGCGCGCCAGCTTCTTTTGTTTGAAGCTCGTGTCGATGCTGTGCGTCACGGGCTGCTTCCGGTCAGGAAATAGGTCCAGCGCACCTGCTCGAGCGTATCGACTTCGACGAATCGCGCCGCGATATGACCGCGCGGCCAGCACTCCTCGATGCCACGGATGGAAAAGCGGCGCCGATCGACGCACATTTCGGTCGATCCGTTGAGGATCGCATGGCCGAACACGTCGGTGGCGTAGAGGTAGATGTAGCGGTTGGTTAGTTCTTCGCGGATCACGTTCACGCACTGGTTGGCGCCGATGGTCCACCAGCCGTCGGTCTGGTCGGCATTGTCGACCTTCTGCCCGACTGCGAGGTTGACGACGTCGAGCGTCTGATTGCAGACGGTGAATTCGGCACGCGCCGTGCCGGTCGAGAGGATAGTGAACAGCACCGCACCGAACAGCGCGCAACCGGCCAGGCGGTCGGCCAGCAAGAATCGAAACCAGCTACGCTTTACGCGTGAGGGATGCTGGCAAATAGACAGCGAGCGACGCTCCATCGGCTTTTCATCTCTATCCGCCGAGCCGAAAATACTTGGCGGCGGCGGAGAATTGCGAGCCGTCGGCCTCGATCTCCTCCAGGATCTTTGGCAGAAGGTCGGAGGCCGGTGTCGGTCTCGAGAACATCGCGGCCTGGATATCGTGCGGTCCGGTGATCACCAGCATGATCTGCGGCAGGGGCTTGCCGGCCGCTTTGTCGGCGGCGCCCAGACCGATCGGGATGCTGAATGTCGCCTTGTCGGTTTGCGCCACCATGCGGTCATCGAGGTTGAAGGCGATGCCGCGGTGGTCGATCAGCATGACGTTGGAAACGAGCCCGCCATGCGTTGCCAGCGTGCCGCTGATCGGCGCGCCATCCGGCACCGATGTCCGGTCGAGAACGAGCCGCGGGCTATCCACCCGGTTGCGATCGAGAAAGCGCAGGAGCTTGGTCACTTCACACTGGGGCTGCTCGATCAGACGGACGCTGATGTCCGGCTCGAGATGGAACCTTGCCCGAAATTCATTGAGCAACTGCTCGAAGGGCTGCACGGCCGTCGCGAAGCCTTCGATAGCGACGGCGCTGGCGTCTTCGGATATCAGCGACGCGTAGAAACAGTCGCCGCCGCTGAAATCGCGCACCCATGAAGCGCGTTGCGCGGTCTCGTCGCCGGTCGTCGCCGGGGGGACCGCCGGCTTGGGCACATTCATCGCGATTTCGGTGTTTTCGGGCTGTGTGGTCACCGGTGGCGGTTGCTGGGACGACTGCGCCTTCTGCGTCGGCTCTGATGGCACGGTTGCTGGCGGCTGGGTG
>NZ_JAPYKP010000084.1:0-23779 GCF_037179725.1 Mesorhizobium sp. Cs1321R2N1
GGCCGGCGAACTCGCGCGGGGCGCCACCGCCTATGTCACGCTCGAGCCTTGCGCCCATCACGGCCGCACGCCGCCTTGCGCCAACGCGCTGGTCAACGCCGGCATCGCGCGTGTCGTGGGCGCTGCCAGCGATCCGGATCCGCGGGTCTCCGGCAAGGGCTATGCCATCCTGCGTGACGCCGGTGTCGAAGTGGTGGAAAAGGTCTTGGCCACCGGAGCTGCCGAACAGATGGCGGGCTATTTGATTCGCTCTCTGAGAAAACGCCCGGAAGTTATCCTGAAGCTTGCGCTTTCCAGCGACGGCAAGATCGGCATGGGAGGCGCCGGCCAGGTCGCGATAACAGGCGACATGGCGCGCCGCGAAGTCTACCTGATGCGCGCCGAGGCGGACGCCATCCTGGTTGGCATCGGCACGGCGCTGGAAGATGATCCGGCGCTGACGGTGCGTTTGCCCGGACTGGAGAACCGTTCACCCGCACGCATCGTGCTCGACCGCCAGGCTAGGCTGCCGGAGGGCTCGAAGCTGGTGTCCGGTGTCGATCGCGTACCGCTTTATGTCGCGGCTTGCCTGGAGGCCGATCCGCAGCGCCGGGCGGCACTCGAACGCGCCGGCGTGCGCTTCATCGGCACGGAAACGCACGAGGGCGGCGTCGCATTACCCGAACTGCTCGAGGACCTGGCGGCGCTCGGCATGGCAAGCGTGCTGGTCGAGGGCGGTGCCAAGGTGGCGAGCGCTTTCCTGGCCGACGGGCTGGTCGACCGCATCGTGCTGTTCCAGGGACCGGAAGCGATCGGCGAAGACGGCATTGCATCGCCTGTCGATGCCGACCATATCCCGGCAGGTTTTCGCAAGCTGCGCGAGATGCGGTTCGGCGAAGACGGTTACGCCGAATGGATCAGGGATTTTCAGGGATAGCGATCGATGTTTACCGGGATTGTCACCGATATCGGCACCGTGGCCGCCGTCAAGCCGCTGCGGGAAGGGGTGGGGCTGCGCATCGATACCGCCTATGATCCCGGGACCATCGCCATTGGCGCCTCGATCTCCTGCGGCGGCGTCTGCCTGACGGTCACGGCGTTGCCCGACAGCGGCTCGAATGCGCGCTGGTTCGAGGTCGAGGCCTGGGAGGAGGCGCTCAGGCTGACGACGGCGGCGGGTTGGAAATCAGGTACCAGGATCAATCTGGAGCGGGCGCTGAAGATCGGCGACGAGCTCGGTGGCCACATCGTTTCGGGCCATGTCGACGGCACCGCCGAGATCGTGGAGCGCAGGGATGAGGGCGATGCGGTGCGCTTCACGCTGGAAGCGCCGCGCGATCTGGCGAAATTCATCGCGCCGAAGGGCTCGGTCGCGCTCGACGGCACCTCGCTCACCATCAACAGTGTCGCGGGCACCCGCTTTGACGTGCTGTTGATCCATCATTCGCTGACCGTCACCACCTGGGGCGAGCGCAAGGCCGGCGACCGTGTCAATCTCGAGATCGACACCATAGCGCGCTACGCGGCGCGGCTGGCGGAGGCGGCGAAAGAGGGGCTTTGATAGCCTGCGGAACAGGCCGGCCCACGGCAATCTGATACGCCTGCAGACAATCTTCCGCTTGCGATCAAACCGGCTTCGGCCTAAGTCACCGGCGACCCCGGAGACATTTATGGCTGGCACATCCCAACACGGCAAGGCGTTCATTCGTCCCAAGACGAAGGCGCACCTTCTTGTTATCGAGGCGCGCTTTCACGACGACCTTGCCGACGCGCTGCTCGACGGCGCGACAAGCGCGCTCGATGAAGCGGGCGCGACTTACGACGTCGTCACTGTTCCCGGCTCGCTCGAAATTCCCGCGGTGATCACCTTCGCGCTCGACGGCATGGCCGAAGGTGGGACGGGCTATGACGGTTTCGTCGCGCTCGGCACCATTATCCGTGGCGATACCTATCATTTCGACATTGTCGCCAATGAATCCAGCCGTGCGCTCATGGACCTGTCCGTGCAGTACTCGGTCTGCATCGGCAACGGCATCCTGACCACGGAGAACGATGCACAGGCGTGGACGCGGGCCAAGCGCTCGGAAGGCGATAAGGGCGGCTTTGCCGCGCGTGCGGCGCTGACCATGATCGCGCTGAAGGAACAATTGGGAGCGCGATCGTGAGCGAACCCGCTTCGCCAGGACAGCCCGCGGTGCGCCACGCCAACAAGCGCGGTGCTGCCCGTCTGGCCGCCGTGCAGGCGCTCTACCAGATGGATGTAGCCGGCAGCGGCGTGTTCGAGATCACCGCCGAGTACGAGGCGTTCCGCCTCGGCAAGGAAGTCGACGGTGCGCTCTATCGCGAGGCGGACGCGCAATGGTTTCGCGCTATCCTGACAGGCGTCGTAGAGAACCAGAAGACCATTGATCCAATTATCCGCCAGGCGCTGACCGACGACTGGCCGCTGTCGCGCCTCGATTCCACACTGCGCGCCATTCTGCGCGCGGGCGTCTATGAGCTGATGAAGCGCGAGGACGTGCCTGTCGCGGTCATCGTCACCGAATATGTCGATATCGCCAAGGCCTTCTACGAGGAGGACGAGCCGAAGCTGGTCAACGCCGTGCTCGACCGTGTGTCACGCCGTGTGCGTGGCGAGGGCCGCGGCAAGGACGCATCATGACGGCCATTGCCGTCGAGGCGGGCAAGGAGGCGCGGCGCACCGCGCTGATCCTCGCCGCCTCGCAGGCGATCATCGGTTCGGCCGCCCCCATCGCCATTTCCATGGGCGCGCTGGCCGGGCAATATCTGCTCGGCGCCGACAAATCCCTGGCGACGGCGCCGATCACCGGCTTCAATCTCGGCGTGGCCCTCGGGGCCTTGCCCGCGGCGGCCATCATCCGATGGCTCGGCCAGCGGGGCGGCTTCATGACCGGAACCGTCGTCACCGCGCTTGGCGGGCTGGTCGCCACCCTGGCATTGTTCCACGGCAGCTTCTGGCTGTTCGTGTTCGCGCTGCTCGTCATCGGCGTCGGCGGCGCCTTCGTCCAGCAGTTCCGCTTTGCCGCGGCCGACAACGCGCCGCCGGCGTTCAAGGCGCGCGCCATCTCCTTCGTGCTCGCCGGTGGCATCATCACCGCCATTCTTGGGCCGCAGATCGTCATCTTCACCCGCGAATTGTTCGCGCCTGTCATGTTTGCCGGTTCTTTCGCCTCGATCCTGCCGCTGGCGGCGGTCGGCGCCATCATACTTTCGTTCCTGCGCTTGCCGGCGAGGGCCGCGAGCAAGGTGGACGTTGCCGACGGCGATGCCAGACCCCTTTCGGAAATCGTCACAAAGCCGCGTTTCGTCGCGGCGCTCTTCTGCGCCGTCGGCAGCTACGCGCTGATGAGTTTCGTCATGACCGGCGCGCCGCTCGCCATGGTCGGCTGCGGCCTGTCCGAGGACGATGCGACGCTGGGCATCTCCTGGCATGTCATGGCGATGTTCGGGCCAAGCTTCTTCACCGGCTCGCTGATCCATCGCTTAGGCGCCGAGCGCGTTGTCGCCACCGGCCTGCTGTTGCTGAGCGGCTGTGCCGTCGTTGCCTTGTCGGGCCTGGCGCTGTGGCAATTCTGGACGGCGCTGATCCTGCTCGGCCTCGGCTGGAATTTTGCCTTCATCGGCGCCACCGCCATGGTGGCGGCCAGCTACAGCCCGTCCGAAAAGGGCAAGGTGCAGGGCTTCCACGACTTTGTCCTGTTCGGCTCCGTCGCCTGCGCGTCGTTGATGTCGGGAATGGTCTACAACGCCTGGGGCTGGACGATGCTCAACTGGATGATCTTTCCGGTCGCCGCACTTTGCTTCGTGGCACTCGGCGCGCTGAAGATCACAAGCTTGCGGCCGGCCTGACGCCAATTTGAAAGTTATGCGTCCGGCGGCAGGACCTGAAGCACCCGCGCTATGAACATATGGAACTCAGCCATATAGTTGCGCAGGAAGTCTTCGGTGGATTCAACCGTCACCTCGCCCTCATCCGTGATCAGCCCCGGCGTGAACTGGATATAGGCTTCGGGCGCATTCATCTGCGGCGAGTTGCAGAAGCTCAGAACGCTGCGCAGGCTTTGTTGGGCGACGGCGGTCGCGATAGCGCCCGGCGATGTTCCGATGACGGCCGACGGTTTGCGCGCGAATGAATTCTTGCCGTAGGGGCGACTGGCCCAGTCGATTGCGTTCTTCAGTCCGCCGGGTATCGAGCGGTTGTACTCCGGGGTGACGAACAGCACGGCCTGGACGGAGGCGATCGCCTTTTTGAAAGCCTGGGCGGCCGGTGGGAAATTGGCGTCATAGTCGTAACTGTAGAGGGGCAGATCCTTGAAGCCGATTTCCGTCATTTCGAGCTCGGGAGGGGCAAGTTGAACGAGCGCCTTCGCGAGCTTGCGGTTGATGGATTCCCGGGCAAGGCTGCCGATCAGATAACCGACTTTGTGTATGGCCATGACACGCTCTCCGTGTTTGCCGCCCACCCCTCGCGGCATTATTCACCCGATGGCGTCTGATCGCCAGCCCGCCGTTCACGCCGCGCCGAAATCGGCGCGTCTGGAACAAAAATATTGCGCTGATCCCCCTTCTTATGAAACCGTATGCCCCGACTGGCCGTTGAAGCCATGCTCATATGCGCCCACCGCATTCCGGTTCACAGGGGTTTTCACAATGTTTTCAGTCAAGGTTCTGGCCAGCGCGGCAATGGCGCTCGCCATCACGGCGGCTTCCGCGAGCGCTCAGGTCGTCGTCTCCTCGAAGATCGACACCGAGGGTGGCGTGCTCGGCAACATTATCCAGCTCGTCCTCAACGCCAACAACATCAAGACCACGGATCGCATCCAGCTCGGCGGCACGCCGGTGGTGCGCAAGGCGATCACCGCCGGCGAGATCGACATCTATCCCGAATACACCGGCAATGCCGCCTTCTTCTTCGAGAAGGCCGATGATCCCGCGTGGAAGGATGCCGCCAAGGCTTATGAGACGGCCAAGAAGCTCGACTACGACGCCAACAAGATCGTCTGGCTGTCACCGGCGCCGGCCAACAACACCTGGGCGATCGCCCTGCGCAAGGAAGTGACTGACGAGAACAAGCTCGTCACGCTGTCGGACTTCGGCAAATACGTCTCCGGCGGCGGCAAGGTGGTGCTGGCGGCCTCCGCCGAGTTCGTCAATTCGGCGGCAGCCCTTCCGGCCTTCCAGACCACCTATGGCTTCACGCTGAAGCCTGACCAGCTGATCACCCTTTCGGGTGGTGACACGGCAGCGACCATCGCGGCGGCCGCCAACCAGACCAGCGGCGCCAATGCCGCCATGGTCTACGGCACCGATGGCGGCATCGCGCCATCGGGCCTCGTCGTGTTGACTGACGACAAGGGCGTGCAGCCGGTCTACCAGCCGGCGCCGATCATCCGCGAATCCGTACTGAAGGAGCACCCGGAGATCGAGACGCTGCTGAAGCCGGTGTTCGCCAAGCTCGATCTCGTCACGCTGCAGGAGCTCAATGGACGTGTGCAGGTCGGCGGCGAGCCGGTCAAGGGCGTCGCCGAGGACTTTTTGAAGAAGAACGGGTTTTTGAAATAGCTACGCGTCGATAAGTGACGTCAGTGCGAGGCATGACCATCCGTTTCGACAAGCTCGGCGTGGTCATCGCCGCGCTCGCTGCTTACGCCGCGTTTCTCGCACCATTCGCCACCTTCCGCGCCAACCGCATCGTTCCCGGTCAGGCGCGCTCGATTCTCGAAGCTCTGCCGGCAACGACCGGTCCGCTGCTTTTGGCGATCCTCGTACTGGCCGCCCTTGTCGCCCTGTTCAGGACGCCGCTCATCTTGCGCCTTGCAGCCAGCGTCGTGGCGCTTGCCGCGCTGACGCTGCTCATCGGCGTCGCCGGCACATTCCTCACTCCGGCCGGCAATACCTTTGCCCGGGTCTCGCCGGCCTCCGGCTTCTGGATTCTCATCTTCGCCGTCACGCTTTTGCTCGCCGACGTGCTGACCAGGCTCAACCTGTCGCCATGGGCGCGCGTCGGCGTGCTTGTCGTCGCGGCGCTGGCCATCGGCTTGCTGCTGATTTCGGGACGCTGGGACAGCCTCTCGATCCTCAAGGAGTATTCCAACCGCGCCGACAGCTTTTGGGCCGAAGGCTCCAAACATGTGACCCTGGCGCTCGGCTCATTGCTTGCCGCCGTGATCGTCGGCCTGCCGCTCGGCATCCTGTGCCACCGCGTGGAAAGCCTGCGGGCCGGCGTCCTCAACGTCTTGAACATCATCCAGACCATTCCTTCGATCGCGCTGTTCGGCCTGCTGATCGCGCCGCTTGGCTGGGTCGCAACTCATGTGCCGGGAGCCGCCGCGCTCGGCATCAGGGGCATCGGGACGGCACCCGCCTTCGTCGCGCTGTTTCTCTATTCGCTGCTGCCAGTGGTGGCCAACACCGTGGTCGGCCTTGCCGGCGTGCCGCGTGCCGCCAACGACGCGGCGCGGGGCATGGGCATGACCGATCGCCAGCGCCTGTTCGGTGTCGAGTTTCCGCTGGCATTTCCGGTGATCCTGACGGGCATCCGCATTGTCCTGGTGCAGAACATCGGCCTTGCCACCATCGCCGCGCTGATCGGCGGCGGCGGTTTTGGCGTGTTCGTGTTCCAGGGCGTCGGCCAGACGGCGATGGATCTGGTGCTGCTCGGCGCGGTGCCGACCGTGGCGCTCGCCTTCGCCGCCGCCATCATCCTCGACGCGGTAATCGAAATGACCGCCACCAAGCGCAGGGTTGAAACGGCATGATCGAGATCGAAGGCATTACCAAGCGCTATGACGCGACGACAGTCGTCGACAACGTCTCGATGGTCATCGAGCCGCGCACGGTTTGCGTCATTGTCGGCACCTCGGGCTCCGGCAAGACGACGCTGCTGCGCATGATCAACCGGCTGGTCGAGCCGACATCAGGCATCATCAAGCTCGACGGCGCCGACAATCGATCGGTGCCAGGTTACGAACTGCGCCGCAGCATCGGCTATGCAATCCAGGGCCACGGCCTGTTTCCGCATCGCACCGTGGCGCAGAACATCGCCACCGTGCCGGTGCTGCTTGGCTGGGACAAGGCCCGCATCAAGGCCCGCGTCGATGAACTGATGACGCTCTACCAGCTCGACCCCCGGGAATTCGGGCCGCGCTATCCGCACGAACTGTCCGGGGGCCAGCAGCAGCGCGTCGGCGTGGCCCGCGCGCTTGCCGCCGAGCCCAACGTTCTTTTGATGGATGAGCCGTTCGGCGCGCTCGACCCGATCATCCGCACCAAGGCGCAGGCGGATTTGCTGGCGATCCAGAAGCGCTTCGGCACCACCATCATCCTCGTTACCCATGACATGGAAGAGGCCGTGCACATGGGCGACAGGATCGCGGTCATGGATGCCGGCAAGCTCGTGCAATATGCAGGGCCGGCGGAGATCCTGGCGAAGCCGGCCAACGCTTTTGTCGAGACGCTGGTCGGCGCCAGCGAAAGGCCATTCAGGCTGCTATCGCTGGGCAGGGTGGGCGATGCGGTGGAGCAGGGGGCCGCCGAAGGCGAGGCGATCCCCGGCGACGCCAGCCAGCGTGACGCCCTCGCGGAACTTCTCTGGTCCGGCAGGCCGGCGCTGCCGGTCAAGGGCACCGACGGCAAGCCGATCGGCCGCGTCACCGTGGATGGCCTGGTCAAGCGGGCGGCGAGGCCGTCATGAAAGCCTGGCTGCCTCTGCTACTCAGGCTTGCGCTTGTGGTGTTGCTTGTTGCCTTCATCACCAGCCCGGGTTGGTTCGAGCCGTTGCTGAAGCCGCTGACCGAAAACAACGCTCCCGTCATCTACAATCAAGGCAGCCTGCTGACGCTGACGCTGCTGCATCTGCGCACCGTGTTGATTGCGACCGTCGCGGCCGCCATCGTCGCTGTGGCGCTCGCCATCCTGGTCACCCGGCCCGCCGGCGCCGAATTCCTGCCGCTGTCGCGCAGCCTGGTCAATATCGGCCAGACCTTTCCGCCGGTGGCGGTGCTGGCGCTCGCCGTGCCGGCGGTGGGCTTCGGCGAGAAGCCGACGCTGATCGCGCTGTTTCTCTATGGTCTGCTGCCGATCTTCGAGAACGCGCTCACCGGACTGACGACGTTGCCGGCCAATGTCGTCGAGGCTGCGCGCGGCGCCGGCATGACCGGCTGGCAAAGGCTCACCAAGGTTGAACTGCCGCTCAGCGCGCCGATCATCCTTGGCGGTATCAGGCTGTCGGTGGTGATCAGCCTGGCCACGGCCACCATAGGCTCGACGGTGGCGGCCAGGACGCTCGGCGAGGTGATCATCGCCGGCTTGCTGTCGAACAATCTGGCCTTCATCCTGCAGGGCGGTCTGATCGTGGCGGCGCTTGCCGTGCTGATCTATGACGGACTGTCGGCGGTCGAGCGCTACGCGGCGCGGCGCATGGGCAGAGAGGCGGACTGGCCCGTGCCCGATGGTCGGGACGATTTCAATCGATCTAACCGCTGAGAGATCGCGACGGACACTCGCCAGCATCGACTTTTGGGCGAAAGCCGGGCAAAAATCGAACCATATCTTGACGTTCGCAGCCCTGTTTCGCATACACCGATGCGAAGAGGGGGATTCCATGCACGGGATTCCGTCTTTGTCTCAACGGCCCAGGGAGGGGTTCTTTTGGGCCAACAATCGAGGAAAACCCGGCAATGACCATAATTTCCGCCGTCATCGCCTGCGGCTTGCTTTCTGTCCTTTACGCCATATGGGCGACACGTTCGGTCCTTGCGGCCGATCAGGGCAATGCACGCATGCAGGAAATTTCCGCAGCCATTCGCGAAGGCGCGCAAGCCTATCTGGCACGCCAGTACACCACCATCGCTATCGTCGGCGTCGTCGTGCTCCTCCTCGCCTGGTGGCTGCTGTCGATCACCGCCGCCATCGGCTTCCTGATCGGTGCCGTTCTGTCGGGCGCCGCCGGCTTCATCGGCATGCATGTTTCGGTGCGGGCCAATGTGCGTACCGCGCAAGCGGCTTCCAACAGCCTTGCCGCCGGTCTCGACATCGCCTTCAAGTCGGGCGCCATCACCGGCATGCTGGTTGCGGGCCTGGCCCTGCTTGGCGTTTCGATCTACTACCTCATCCTCACCCATTTCCTCGGCCTCCAGCCCAATGACCGCATCGTCATCGACTCGCTGGTCTCGCTCGGCTTCGGCGCTTCGCTGATCTCGATCTTCGCCCGTCTCGGCGGCGGCATTTTCACCAAGGGCGCCGATGTCGGCGGCGATCTGGTCGGCAAGGTCGAAGCCGGTATTCCGGAGGATGATCCGCGCAATCCGGCCACCATCGCCGACAATGTCGGCGACAATGTCGGCGACTGCGCCGGCATGGCCGCCGACCTGTTCGAGACCTATGCGGTGACGGTCGTCGCCACCATGGTTCTCGCCGCCATCTTCTTCGGCGGTACCGCTGTCCTCGGTGCGGCGATGCTGTATCCGCTCGCCATCTGCGGCGCCTGCATCCTCACCTCGATCGTCGGCACCTTCTTCGTCAAGCTCGGCTCCAACGGCTCGATCATGGGCGCGCTCTACAAGGGCTTGATCGTGACCGGCCTGCTGTCGGTCGTTGGCCTCGGCGTCGCCACCTCGGCCACGCTCGGCTGGGGCGAGGTCGGCACCGTTGCCGGCATGACCATCACCGGCAAGAACCTGTTCATCTGCGGCCTCATCGGCCTTGTGGTGACCGGGTTGATCGTGGTGATCACCGAATACTACACCGGCACCAACAAGCGCCCGGTCAACTCGATCGCCCAGGCATCGGTGACCGGCCACGGCACCAACGTCATCCAGGGGCTGGCGGTGTCGCTGGAATCGACGGCGCTTCCGGCAATCGTCATCGTCGGCGGCATCATCGCCACCTACCAGCTCGGCGGCTTGTTCGGCACGGCGATCGCCGTCACCACCATGCTCGGCCTCGCCGGCATGATCGTGGCACTCGACGCCTTCGGCCCGGTCACCGACAACGCCGGCGGCATTGCCGAGATGGCCGGCCTGCCCAAGGAAGTGCGTCACTCCACCGACGCGCTCGACGCGGTCGGCAACACCACCAAGGCGGTAACCAAGGGCTACGCCATCGGTTCGGCCGGCCTCGGCGCGCTGGTGCTGTTCGCGGCCTATTCGAACGACCTGAAGTTCTTTGCCGCCAATGGCGACAAATATCCCTACTTCCAGGGCATGGGCGAAATCTCGTTCGATCTCTCCAATCCTTACGTCGTCGCCGGCCTGATCTTCGGCGGCCTCATTCCCTATCTGTTCGGCGGTATCGCCATGACGGCGGTCGGCCGCGCGGCGGGCGCCATCGTCGAGGAAGTGCGCAAGCAGTTCCGCGAGGATCCGGGCATCATGGCCGGCACCTCGAAGCCGAACTACGCGCGTGCGGTCGATCTCCTGACCAAGGCGGCGATCCGGGAGATGATCATCCCGTCGCTGCTGCCGGTGCTGGCGCCGCTCGTCGTCTATTTCGGCGTGCTGCTGATCTCGGGCTCGAAGGCGTCCGCCTTCGCCGCGCTCGGCGCCTCGCTCCTCGGCGTCATCGTCAATGGCCTGTTCGTCGCGATCTCGATGACTTCGGGCGGTGGCGCCTGGGACAACGCCAAGAAATCGTTCGAGGACGGTTTCATCGACAAGAACGGCGTCAAGCACCTCAAGGGTTCCGAGGCGCACAAGGCTTCGGTGACCGGCGACACGGTCGGCGATCCCTACAAGGATACCGCCGGCCCTGCGGTCAACCCGGCGATCAAGATCACCAACATCGTGGCACTCTTGCTGCTGGCCGTGCTCGCGCACGGCTGAACGGCAACGATTGAATCGGAAAATCCGCGGGAGCGATCCCGCGGATTTTTCATTTGATGGGTCGCTGCGACCAGGAACGGGATTCCGTGTCTCGCCGGTTGCCACAAAATTTCAGCATTTCATCCTGTCACGGTCTGCCGGTCGGGTGTCCCCGTCGTCGTCCAGCCATCCGGTATCGCACGGTCGTCACTGCTCATGTCCAAGCTCCCCAGCTTGGCGGTTTGATATGGGTTTGCCCCACCACTGGCGAGCCGGACCGGCCAAACAAAAACCCGTGGGATCGCTCCCACGGGTTTTCGGTCGCCTGAGACACTTCTGTTCCCCAAAAGCCAGGGAAACAGGATCTAGGGAAGCAGGTATCTAGGGATCAGGGGGTGCCGCCGGGAATGCTGGGCGCCAGCTTGCTCGCGCCGTTGATGATCTGGCTGAGGAAATTCTGGTCCTTGCCGCCGGTCGGCGTGGTGCGCGAAATGAAGTCGAAAATCTTGCCGTCCTTCAAGCCGTATTTGGCGATCTGGGTGACGCGGCTGTCCGGGCCGAAATAGACCGCCAGCACCTTCTGGTCGACCAGCCTCGGCTTGTCGAAGGCGACGTAGCGCTTGCGCGTCTGCGAGATATAGTAAAACGCCTCATTGTCGAAAGTAGCCGTGGTCGACGGCGTGCCGAGCGCCAGAAGCACCTGCTCGCGGCTGGAACCGACCGGCACAGAATCGATCGCCTGTTGATCGAGGACGTAGCCTTGCGTGAACGTCTCGCTCGGACTGAGGTCGCCGATCATCTTATTGGTGTGGCATGCAGACAGCGCCGCTACGATAGCCAGCAGCGAGATCGCACCGGCAGGCCTGAAAGTGAAAGTCGACTTGAAATTCAGCGCGCGCAACAACAATTCTCCATTCCATCGCCGCAACTTGCGCTGGGCCGCAAAACCGGTAAACCAGCTTGCTTGCCGATGCAACAAGGCCAATTCAACAAACGGTCCCCGGAGACCATCCCCATGTTCCAGCGCCTTTTTGGCCGCGAACGCCACGCCAACCGCACCATCACCGACGCGCTCTACGCACAAATCGTGGCGGCGGCGCGGCAGACTGTTTTTTATTCCCACTGGCATGTGCCTGACACGCCGCTTGGCCGTTTCGAGATGCTTTCGCTGCACATGTTCCTGGTCCAGCACCGCTTGCGCGGCGAGGACGGCGTGGCGCAGGAGATCGCGCAGGTGCTGATCGACGAGTTCTTCCTCGACGTCGATCATTCGCTGCGGGAACTGGGCATTGGCGACGTCGGCGTGCCAAAACGCATGAAGAAACTGGCGAAGATGTTCTATGGCCGCACCGCCGCCTATGATGATGCGCTGGAACGAAACGATCATGATAGTCTGACCGCGGCACTTACCCGTAATGTCCGTCCCGACGCCGGCGCCTGGCCGGAAGCGTCGCGTTTGGCCGGGTATGTCGCCGACGCCAGCCGGCAGCTGAGTGCGCAGCCCACCGAATCGATCATTGGCGGCACTGTGGCATTTCCAGGGGCAACGGAGGCTGATCGATGAAACACGCGGATATGCAGAGTCCGGTATCCTTTTTCGCCAATGTCGCCCGGCTGCCGCAAAAGGGGCTGCCCGTGATGATCGAGGCCGACCCCGCACAGCGCGCGGCACTCGCCGAGGCGCACGGGCTGCTGTCGGTCGAAGCCTATCGCGCCGAACTGCTCGTTACGTCGTGGAAGCGCAATGGCGTTAAGGTCAGCGGCCGTGTCGAGGCAGACATCACCCAGGCCTGCATCGTCACGCTCGACCCCGTCCAGGCGCATATCGACGAGCCGGTCGAGGCACTGCTCTTGCCTGAGGACTCCAAGCTCGGACGGCAGGGATTCGAAAGCGCCGGCGAGATTCTGCTCGACGCCGACGGGCCCGACAGTCCCGAGACATTTTCAGGCGACACCATCGATGTCGGGGCGCTTGCCGAACAGTTCTTCGGATTGGCGATCGACCCCTATCCGCGCAAGCCCGGCGCCTCGCTTGGTGCCGGTGACGACACCGGATCGGCCGAGAATGAATTTCAGCAAAAACTGCGATCCTTGCTGGGAAAATCCTGAAAACCTCGCCCGCGACGGAAATGTCGGTTGTGCGGCAGCCTAAAACCGCTATTTTCGCCGAACCTTTGCGACCGCTAAAACGACTTGCCGCCTAACCGTGAGATGAATACCGCGTGATCAGGATTTCCATCGATGCCATGGGCGGCGATCACGGACCAACCGTGGTCATTCCAGCGCTCATGACAGTCGCGACCCGCCGTCCCGACATCCGCTTCGTCATCTATGGACGTGAGGAACTGGTGCGCCCGGAACTCGCCAAGTTTCCCAAATTGGCTGAGGTCAGCGAGTTCTTCCACTGCGAGATCGCGGTCAGGATGGACGACAAACCGAGCCAGGCGCTGCGCCATGGCCGCTGGAAATCGTCGATGTGGAAAGCGGTCGAGGCCGTCAAGTCGGGCGCCGCGGATGCATGCATCTCCGCCGGCAACACCGGCGCGCTGATGGCGATGTCGAAATTCTGCCTGCGCACCATGGCCACCATCGAACGTCCGGCGATTGCGGCGTTGTGGCCGACATTGCGTGGCGAGAGCGTGGTTCTGGACGTGGGCGCTACCATTGGCGCCGATGCGCACCAGCTCATCGATTTTGCCATTCTCGGCACCGGCATGGCGCGTTCCGTATTCGGCGTCGCCAGGCCCACGGTCGGGCTGCTTAATGTCGGCGTGGAAGAAATCAAGGGCCAGGAAGAGGTCAAGGAAGCGGGGCGCATGTTGCGCGAAGCCAACATGGCCTCGATGAACTACCATGGCTTTGTCGAAGGCGACGACATCGGCAAGGGCACGGTCGACGTCGTGGTGACGGAAGGCTTCGCCGGCAACATCGCGCTGAAGACGGCGGAAGGCACCGCGCGCCAGATAGGTGGCTATCTGCGCGCCGCGATGAGCCGCACCCTGATGGCCAAGATCGGCTATGTCTTCGCCAAGGGCGCCTTCGACCGCCTGCGCGAAAAGATGGATGTCGGCCGCTCGAATGGCGGCGTGTTCCTGGGGCTGAACGGCATCGTCGTCAAGAGCCATGGCGGCGCCGATTCGGACGGTTTCGCCGCGGCGATCGAACTCGGCTACGACATGGTGCGCAACAATCTGCTCGACCGCATCGAGGCCGACCTCGATCTGTTTCATGCGCGCAACCCGCATGCCCTGACATCTAGGAAATCCGACGTCGTCACCGACGCAAAGGAATAGGAAAGAATTTTGATCAGATCAGTTATGCGCGGCACGGGCGCCGCGCTGCCCCGCCGCATCATGAAGAATGCCGATTTTGAAGGCATGGTCGAGACGTCCGACGAGTGGATCGCCCAGCGCACCGGCATCCGCCAGCGCCATATCGCGGCTGACGACGAGACGACGGCTTCCCTGGGCGAGGCCGCGGCGCGCGCCGCGCTTGCCGATGCCGGATTGACCCCGGACGATATCGATCTGATCGTGCTGGCGACCTCGACGCCCAACAACACGTTCCCCGCCACCGCCGTCGAGATCCAGAACCGGCTCGGCATGCAGCACGGTTTTGCCTTCGACATGCAGGCGGTATGCTCAGGCTTCGTCTATGCGGTGACGACAGCCGACCTCTATATCCGCGGCGGCTTGGCAAAGCGCGTGCTGGTGATCGGCTCGGAAACCTTTTCGCGCATCCTCGACTGGAGCGATCGCTCGACCTGTGTGCTGTTTGGCGACGGCGCCGGTGCGGTCGTTCTGGAGGCGGGCGAGGGGGCCGGCACGATCGCCGACCGGGGCGTCCTGGCGGCCAGCCTGCGTTCCGACGGCGCGCACAAGGAGAAGCTTTTCGTCGACGGCGGGCCGTCGACGACGGGAACAGTCGGCCATCTGCGCATGGAAGGCCGCGAGGTCTTCAAGCACGCGGTCGGCATGATCACCGATGTCATTGAGACGACCTTCTCGGCCGCTGGTATCACCGCCGACGATCTTGACTGGTTCGTGCCCCATCAAGCCAATAAACGGATTATTGACGCTTCAGCAAAAAAGCTTGGGATAGCCGAGCAAAAGGTGGTGGTCACCGTCGATTTGCACGGTAACACCTCGGCTGCTTCCGTACCGCTGGCGCTGTCGGTGGCCGTCGCCGACGGCCGCATCAAGAAGGGTGACCTGGTGCTCCTGGAGGCGATGGGCGGCGGCTTCACTTGGGGCGCCGTTCTGGTTCGCTGGTAAGTGGAGAACGGTCCAGTTTCGGTCCTTGACCTTGCCGGATCAATTACTTAGGCTCTGCCGTTGTTGTGCGGATTTTACGCTTGAACTGATGGGACGGTCGCATGGGGGGAAAAACACTTACGCGCGCCGACCTGGCCGAGGCCGTCTACCGGAAGGTCGGTTTGTCGCGCACTGAATCCGCCGAACTCGTCGAGGCGGTACTAGACGAAATATGTGAAGCGATCGTGCGCGGCGAGACGGTGAAGTTGTCGTCCTTCGCGACGTTTCATGTCCGCTCCAAGAACGAGCGCATCGGGCGCAATCCAAAGACCGGCGAGGAAGTACCGATCCTGCCGCGCCGGGTGATGACCTTCAAATCGTCCAACGTGTTGAAGAACCGCATTTTGCGTTCTCACCAGAACAGCAAGGCCAAGGGCGGTAAATAGCCTCCATTGCACGGTTGAAAAACCGACTCGCCGATGACAGCGGGCTTGAATATTGCTTCACAAACCGCTGAAATAAGGCCCGATTCGGCAGCATGGCCGGATTGGCGTTCTGGCGTATGATCGATTCCGCGCTGGCGGAACAAGCTCTTCTTCGTTGAGCGTGATCTCGTCTGAAGGCCGTTCCGGGCCACGCTCCAGCGTGAGGATTTCGCCCATGGACAAGAGCCCTGACGCCTTCCGCACCATCAGCGAGGTCGCGGAAGATCTCGACCTGCCGCAGCATGTGCTGCGTTTCTGGGAGACGCGCTTCAACCAGATCAAGCCGATGAAGCGCGGCGGCGGCCGTCGCTATTACCGGCCGCAGGATGTCGAATTGATCAAGGGCATCCGCCATATGCTCTATGACCAGGGCTACACCATCAAGGGCGTGCAGAAGCTGCTGCGCGAAAACGGCAATCATTTCCTGGTCGCCATCGGCAATGGCGACATGGCCGCCGTCGAGGCGATTTCGCAACGCAAGCAGGCCGACCAGGTGCCGCTGACGCCGGCATCCCAGCCGCGCGGCGGAGATGACGAACTGGTTGGCCAGCCAAGGGTCAAGCCCAGCCGCCGCTTTTTCGGCCTGGGCAAGAGCGACGAGGAAGGTCCGGTTGCGCCGGACGCGTCGAAACTCTCGCGTGACAATCGCGCGCTGCTGCAGGAGGCGTTGTTCGACCTCCTGGAATGCAAGCGCCTGCTTGACCAGGTGCGCTGACCCCGGCGGCACCCAGTTCCTTCGACGCCTCGAAAACCGGAACCGGCGGTCGGGTGAGGCGTTACGTTTCCTTCTGCAAGACAAGGAAACGCATGATGGCATCATCATATTCGACCCTCTCGGACATCGACCTCGAAAAGCAGGTCGCGGCTCTCTCGAGGGAACTCGCGGCGTTGCGCAAGGCAGTGTCAAGGCGGGGTGGCGCCTATTATGAAGACGGCCGTGATGCTGCTCTTGATACATATTCGGATCTTGCGGAGCGCCTGCGCGATGCCATGCCGGCAATCCGCAAACAGGGCAGGGTGATCGAGAAATCGGCACGCGACCATCCGGCGGCCGCCGTCGCGGTCGGCCTTGTCGTGCTCGGCCTGGCCGCCAGCCTGCTGTTCAGCAGGCGCTGACTGCTACCCGGCACAAGGGGAACTCGCCTATCCACGGCCGCCATTCCCTTGTTGTCGCTAGCTGGACTGGCGCTGCTATCCGGCGACAGTACCGGTCGTCCGGCTTGGCATTGCTGACTAGGAGAAGACCAGCCTTGAACAAGAAACCAAGGCCGGTCTTCTCGTTGGCGGTCTGCTTAGACCTTGTTGCCCATCGTCTTCATGTGGTGATGATGATGATGGTGGCGGTGATGGTAACGATGATGGTAGTGGTGACGATGGTGATGATGCTTTGCCATTGGGGCCGCGTCCGCGCTCGTCGCGCCGACCACCGGCACCGCGAAAGCGATTGCTGCTGCAAGCCCGAGGGCCGAGAGGAGGGACTTCTTCATTGGATCGTTTCCTTTTTTCGCAGGCAGGTATCAATCGGGCCGATATCCCGACCGCCGCGAATGGAATTACGCTCCTGAATTTTTTCCTCAGTATTTCCCGATTGTAGAATCTTCTTTCTGAACTGTTTCCGAGGAAACTGGCTTCCTGCTCCATAATCGCCAGGGCCGAAAGCCGGCTGTTTTAGCCTACATCGGCGGGATCACACCATTGTTGCCCACCACGACGCGGCTGGCGCTAAGCGTGCCGTCAGCCACGCGCTGCGCGGTAACGAAGACGGTCGCGCTTGGCTTGAGATCGGTCGGCGCGGCCGGCGCGAAGGTCACGACAGGCGTGCCGTCGGGTATGGAGATCTTCTTCGTCCGCCCATTGTCGTAGGTTAGCGTCACGGCCCGCCCGTTTATGTCGGTGACGTCGGCGACGGTTCCGTTGGTCATGCGGCTGTTCGGCTCCAGGTCCCAGGGGCGGTCACCCTCGCCAGTGCCTTTCAAGGCCGCGGGAAAGACCACCACTTCGAGCGCGCCGCTGCCGCCGTCAGCCTTGGAGACAGAGGCGATGCCGAGAAAATCGCCCTGCTTGATGTCCTTTACCGATGCGCTTGCGACGCCTGAAAGCTTCCAGCCGTCTTTCAGTTTGATGACGGAAGTATCGCCCTGACGAGTTTTCACGGTCAGCAGCGACGGCTCGAAGCTGACCACGGTGCCGCGCACGCGCAATGTGTCCGCGGCCTGCGCGCTGGGCACAGCGACGCCGGAAAGCATCGAAATCGTGCCAAGCACGAGGAGGGGTGTCTTGAGGTTCATGGGGTGTCCTTTTGGGAAAGACTGGCTGGAAAGGGATGGTTTCACGCCAGCGACATCGAGATAACGAACGGGTGGGGCGAAACTGCCGGGCAAAAGCCGTCGGGCGTTCAAAACAACTTGATCGGGACAGGGCTAGGCAGCACTTGGCAAATCGCCGGCGAGAGGGCATCTTCCTGCTCGTCTCAGGCAACATCCCATTTTGATCAAACGCTTTCAGCCAACGGAGTTGCCAATGCCCAAAAATGCAAAAAGCCACGCCCTCTCCGAACCATTAGCCAACGAGATCGGGCCAGATTACAACACCCTCAGGGCAATGCGGGAAACGCGCGGATACAGCCTCGAAGCGCTTTCGCTGACCTGCGGCCTCTCGGTCGACGAGATAGAGGACATCGAAAGCGGCCGGGCGGCCGACCCGGCGAAGCTGCGTCGTATCGCGTCCGCGCTTCGTTTGCCCCAGGACGCTTCCCTTGCTTCCGCCGCACCGACGCTGGCCGCACAAGGCCGGCCTCAGGCATAGATCGGCGACCGGCATGCGCAAGAAACCCGCCAAGGCCTGCTTGGCGGGTTTCTTGTTGACGCCATGGCGTTCTCCGGCAGGCCGGGCTTGCCGATTTGCAAGTCACGCGTGTTTATACGTTCGGCATCCAAATTCGCGCCGATCGCATCTGCCTTGCATCGGGTCTGAACCGTGAGTTTTTCGATATGAGCCTGGACTCCGTTGGTGCTTTCTTCGCGGCTCACGCGCCTGATATCGAGGTCATTGTCACGCAATCGAGTTCGGCGACGGTGACGATGGCGGCGGAAGCGCATGGCGTCCTGCCGGCGCAGATCGCCAAAACGATCTGCCTTCGCGTCGGCGAGCGCACCATGCTGATCGTGACCAGCGGCATCGCCCGGCTGGACAATCGCAAGTTCAAGGACCAGTTCGGCGGCAAGCCACGCATGCTGGACGCACAAGAGGTTGTCGCGGCCACGAGCCATCCGGTGGGCGGTGTCTGCCCGTTCGGCCTGCCGGCGCCGCTGCCGGTCTATTGCGACGTCTCGCTGCGCGAATTCGCTGAGGTCGTACCCGCCGCCGGCGCCACCAACGCGGCGGTGCGCATTGCGCCACAGCGCATGGTTGAGCTCGTCGGCGCGGAGTGGGTGGATGTGTGCCAGGCCTAGCGCCGGATTCAATCCAGAGCTGAGCCGCGCAGAATGGGCAGTTCGAGAATGATGGGATGCGGCAGAGGCGGACCTTTGGGGGCAAGTCCTGCTTTAAAATGGTCGGAGTGGCCGGATTCGAACCGACGACCCCTTGACCCCCAGTCAAGTGCGCTACCGGGCTGCGCTACACTCCGGACCGGTCGCGATGTATCTTGATAACCCGGCTCGGGTCAACCGATTTCCGCGATAATTATCTTGCCGCGACCGCAGGTTTGAATGAGGCGGGCAATACCGGTCGTGACAGCCGCTGATGGCGGTATTCCAGGGCGATGGCGCCCCAGATCAGGCCGAGCGGTAGATACATATGGCGCCAGTGGTCGATGTCGATGAAGGTGCCGAGCCCGATATTGCCGATGAAGGCGACGTAGGCGCATAGGAGTAGGGCTGCCACGGCCGGTCGCGCAGCAGGATGCGGAACCCCGCCGCCGTAAGCGAAATCCTCAGGCCGAACAGAGCCCAGATGGCGATCGGCCGCCCATGTAGATTTGGCAAGGCGCCGGCTCGCCGATGACGAAGCCCGACAGAAGAATGCCGAGCACGACCGCGCTCGAGGAGGTCAGCGCACGCGGCAGATCATGGCGGATCGCGCTCAATAGGCGTTTTCCGTATTGAGCAGGCGGATCGGTGTCAGGAACAGGATCCGCAGATCGAACAGCAGCGACCAGTTCTCGATGTAATAGAGGTCGTATTCTGTCCGCATGCGGATCTTCTCATTGGTGTCCATCTCGCCGCGCCAGCCATTGATCTGCGCCCAGCCGGTGACCCCTGGCTTGACCTTGTGGCGCGCGAAATAGCCATCGACCACCTCGTTGTAGAGCAGGTTGTGCGACTGCGCGGCAATGGCGTGCGGGCGCGGACCGATGAGCGACAGCGAGCCGAGCAGCGAGTTGAAGAACTGCGGCAGCTCGTCGATCGAGGTCTTGCGGATGAAGCGGCCGACACGGGTGACGCGCGGATCGTTCTTGGTCACCGTCTGCTTGGCGGTCGGATCCGACAGGTCGGTATACATGGAGCGGAACTTGTAGACCTCGATGATCTCGTTGTTGAAGCCATGCCGCTTCTGCTTGAACAGCACCGGTCCCTTGCTGTCGAGCTTGATGGCGATCGCCGTGGCCAGCATCACAGGCGAGAACGCGACGATGCCAATGACGCTGAAGATGATGTCGAAAGCGCGCTTGGCGACCGAGTCCCAGTCGTTGATCGGCTTGTCGAAGATGTCGAGCATCGGCACCGAGCCGATGTAGGAATAGGCGCGCGGACGGAACTGCAGCGCATTGGAATGCGCCGACAGTCGGATGTCGACCGGCAGCACCCAAAGTTTCTTCAGCAATTGCAGGACGCGCGATTCGGCGGTCAGCGGCAACGACACGATCAGCATGTCGATCCGGGCGATGCGGGCGAATTCGATCAGTTCCGAAATGGTGCCGAGCTTGGGATAGCCGGCGACGAGGGCTGGCGAACGCTTGTCGTTGCGATCATCGAAGATGCCGCAGATGCGGATGTCGTTGTAGGGCTGCTTTTCCACCGAGCGGATGAGCACTTCCGCCGCCTTGCCGCCACCGACGATGACGGCGCGCCGTTCCATGCTGCCATCGCGCGCCCAGCGCCGGATCAGCTTCGACATCATCAGCCTGAGACCGAAAAGGCAGACGAAGGCAACGACGAACCACGTGCCGAACAGCAGGCGCGAATAGTCTTGTGACATCTTCATGGTGAACGCCGTCAACGCCATCAGGGCGAAGGTGCCGGCCCAGACCAGCAGGATGCGCCCAAAATTGGTGATCGGCCGCATCAGGGACACCACCTGGTAGCAATCGGTGACATCGAGCAGCACCACGGCGAGGAACGACGCGGCGGCGATCGTCAGCGGATATTGCCAGGCAAGGTAATTGAAGAAACCGACATAGTAGAAATAGACGCAGAGCCCCGAGACCAGCAGCACCGCGAATTCGACCATGCGCAACACGCCGCTGACCATGATCGGCGACATCGTGTCGCGCCGGTATTGCGACGCGACCTGCCGGGCAACGTCGTTCATGCCGCCGGGCTTGTCGCCATCGGCAGGGCCGTCGAATTGACGCACCGCTTCTGATGAAAAGCGATGCGCGGGGTCGATCTCGTTCATGGAACAGTCCGCAAGCTTCCCAAGAGTGATTAGCAAAAGAGAGCTAAGAAACCCTTGAAACAACCTGTGGCTTTGGAAGAGCCTGAACTACCTTTCGAGCGCGGCGAAGTCATTGGCCTCGCCGCGGCAAGTGTCTCCAGCACGGCGACGACCCGCGCTTCCGTCAGGCCGCGCACGTGCCGGAAAATTCCTCCGACGGGTGAGCGAAAGCGGTGGACGATCCTGAGTTGCCCGCCACGCTGTTCAGAACAGGCGTTCGCGGACGTAGACGGTGTCTCCCGGCAGCAGCGGATCGGAGGTGACCACGCGGCCCGTTATCACCTTGCCGTTGATGTCGCGGGTGATATCGACGCTCTCCTGGTTGGCGCGTGGCGTGAAGCCCCCGGCGATGGCGATGGCCTTCTGCACAGTCAGGCCGGGCACATAGGAATACTGGCCGGCGGCGCCCACCTCACCCATGACGAAGATCGGCCGGTAACGATCGATCTCCACCGAGACGTCAGGGTCGCGCAGGTAGCCCTGCCGCAGTTTATCGGAGATCTCCTTTTCCATCTGCTGCGCGGTGTGGCCACGTGCCGGTATGGCGCCGACGAGCGGGAAGGAGATGTAGCCGGACTGGTCGACGCTGTAGCTATTGGTCAGGCCCTCCTGCTCGAACACGGTGACGCGGACGCGGTCGCCGGCGCCGAGGCGATAGGGCTGGTCGAGGACCTCGTGAAAGGCGGCCGGCGTCGGCCGGTAGCTGGAGCAGCCCGCGAGCAACGATACGGCAAGCAGTGCGCGAAAAAGGGAAGCAGTGCTTTGCATGGCCGGACAGGTACCTTCGACTGGCCGCTGCGGCGTCGCAGCAAACATCTGGGATCGGGTCCGTTATCATCCTGTTAGGGTTAATGGCCGGTAAAGGAGCGCGCCAATGGCGATCAAGCAGACAAGGTTTTGCGATTTTGTCGATTTTTTGCCGTCGCCCGCCGGTAAACCCTAATGAAGCTTACCGTGATCTTAACGGCTGAGTTACCATAGTTATTTACGGTGCATCCGACCAGTTTCGGAGTAGGGATGCATGTCCGTTCAATCCGCGGCCGCAGACGTCGATGTTGATCTCACGCAGTTCTTCGCCAGCCTGGGCCGGAACTGGCTGCGGATTCTGGTCTTCGTTCTCGTGGTAACGGGACTTGCCTTTGCGGCCGTGTCGTTCGCGACCCGGCATTACAAGGCCCAGACGCAGGTGGAGATCGCCCCGCGCGGGTCGGACTACACGCGGCCCGCCGGCAGCAACCCGGACAACGACAAGCCGATCCTCGACGAGCAAGGCATTGCCACCCAGGTCCAGATAATTTCGTCCAACGAAATCCTCAAACAGGTCGCCCAGAAACTCGGCCTGTCGCGATTGCACGAATTCGACGAGACGGTCGACATGTCGGCATTGAACCGGCTGCTGGTCCTGATCGGGTTGAAGAACGACCCGATGGATGTTCCTGCCGATGAACGTGTTCTGAAGAAAATGCGCGAGAAGCTCAACGTGTATGGCGTTGAAAAGAACGGCATAATTGCCATCGAGTTCTCTTCGGAGGATTCGAAGCTTGCCGCCGCCATCCCCGATGCTATTGCCGCCGCCTATATTGCGGGGCAGGGCGCGGCCAAGAGCGAATCGAACACCGCCGCTGCGGACTTCCTGGCACCCGAGATCGCCGACCTGTCCAAGCAGGTCAGGGATGCCGAAGCCAAGGTCGCGGCTTACCGCGCCCAGTCGGACCTCCTTACGGGCGGCAACAATTCCACGCTGGCCACCCAGCAATTGGCCGAGCTGTCGACCGAGTTGTCGCGAGTGCGGGCCAGCCGCGCCTCGGCCGAAGACACAGCCGAGAGCGTGCGCAAGGCACTGCAGAGCGGCGGATCGCTGGATTCACTGCCGGAAGTGCTGCCTTCCGACCTGATCCAGCGTTTGCGCGGGCGGCAGGTCGAATTGCGCGCCAACATCGCCGATCTGTCGACGACGCTGCTCGACAATCATCCGCGTATTCGCGCGGCCAAATCACAACTGGCCGATCTCGATGCCCAGATCCGCAGCGAAGCCCAGAAGATCATGAAGGGCCTGGCGATGCAGGCCGATGCCGCCAAGGCGCGCGAAAACCAGCTCGTCGCCGACGTCGACACGCTCAAGGCTGCTTCTGCACAGGCCGGCGAGCAGCAGGTCGGTCTCGACGGGCTACAGCGCGATGCCGCCGCCAAGCGCCAGCAGCTCGAACTTTACCTGACCAATTATCGCGAGGCGGCGTCGCGTCGGGATCGCAACTATGTTCCGGTCGACGCTCGCATCACCTCGCCGGCTTTGGTCCCCTCCGAGCCCTACTTCCCCAAGCTCTGGCCGATCGTTGGCGCTGCCGCCGCGGCTTCCCTTCTGCTGGCGGCGGTGTTCACGCTGCTGCGGGAACTATTCTTCGGCCGGGGCATGCGCCCGGCAAGGGGTGCCCGGCTTGAACCGATCGACGAGGTGGCGATGCCACCAGCCGCTTATCAGGACCCATCCACCCGCTCGGACCCGGCAGTCGCCAACGAGTTCGCCAATCGCGCGGTCGAGGCGTCATGGCCCGAAACGGTCACGGAAACACCGGCGCAGCCGCGG
>NZ_JAPYKP010000085.1:0-23697 GCF_037179725.1 Mesorhizobium sp. Cs1321R2N1
GCTTTCGTCGCGGATGCGGCTGCTGAGTTCCCGCAGTGTCTGTCCCAATTCCGCCCGCCGCTCGGGCGTGTCGAAGACGCCGCCCGCCGTCTCGCGCATCCACAACAGGTCGACCAGCGGCCGCGCATCGGCCAGCACGGCGCGGAAGGCCTCCGGCCCCTCGGCCTTGACCAGATCGTCGGGATCCTTGCCTTCCGGCAGCAGCGCGAAGCGCGCCGAGCGTCCGGCCTGCACCGATGGCAGCGCGAGATCGGCGGCCCGCCAGGCCGCCTTCAGCCCGGCCTTGTCGCCGTCGAAGCACAGCATCGGCTCCGGCGCCATGCGCCACAACAATTCGAGCTGGTTTTCGGTGAGCGCGGTGCCGAGCGGCGCCACGACATTCTCGAAGCCCGCCTGCGCCAGCGCGATCACGTCCATGTAGCCTTCGACCGCGATGACCGTGCCGCCCTTGGCCAGAGCCCCCTTTGACAGGGCTTGCCGGGCGCGGGCGAAATTGTAGAGCACGTTACCCTTGTGGAAGAGCTCGGTATCGGGCGAGTTCATGTATTTGGCGAGCGCGTCGGGGGCCAGCGCGCGGCCGCCGAAGGCGATGATCTTGCCGCGCGAATCCGGGATCGGGAACATGATGCGGTCGCGGAACCAATCATAGGAGACCGGAATGTCGTCGCCATGGCGCACCAGTCCGCAGGCCTCGATATCGGCTTTCGGCACACCCTTGGCGGCCAGATGCTCCTTCAGCGCATTGCGGCTGTCGGGCGCGAAGCCGAGCCGGAACGACTGCTGTGTCGCCGGCGTCAGCCCACGATCGCGCAGATAGGCGCGAGCCTTGGCGCCCTCGGGCCCTTGCAGGCGCTCCTGGAAAAAGGCGGTCGCCATCTCCATGACATCGGTCAGGCTGGCGCGTTCCTGCTCGCGCCGCTCTTCCTGTGCGTCGCGAACCGGCATCGGCACGCCGGCCATGTCGGCGATCTTCTCGACCGCCTCGGGAAAACTCAGTCCTTCGAGCTCGGTCAGGAATTTAAAATGGTCGCCCGAGACCGAGCAGCCGAAACAGTGGTAACGGCCTTTCTTGTCCTCGCAGTGGAAGGACGGGCTCTTCTCGCCATGGAACGGACAGCAGGCCCAATAGTCGCCGCGCGACGTATTGGTCTTCTTGCGATCCCACGCAACGCGCTGGCCGATGACCTGTGAAATCGGCACGCGGTCGCGTATCTCGTCGAGGAAGGCGGGCGGAAATCGCATCGGGGAACTCGTTTCGTCACCATATAATCATGCCCGCGATTGCAGACGACCCCTAATGCGGACGATGCCCGGTTTCCACAGGGCAAAAGAAAGGCGGCCATTACGGGCCGCCTCCTTTGTTAGCCGATTGTCAGGCGGTTACTGCGCGGCAAGCGCGCCGAAGATGACGCCGGAGAGGATGCCGACCAGCACATAGTCATTGCCGACGCGGATCCATTCCTGGCCGCGGCCGGGACGATGCAGGCCATAGCGGCCATAATCGCGGATCGGCTGGTGCTGCCTCCAGCCGGAATATTTCTGGCCGTTGCGCCAGTGGTTCCGCTTCACGATCACCTTCTTCTGGACGAACCGCTTCTGGATGACGCGCTTCTTGACATCCCGGTTGGCGGGCTTCTGCCAGTCGACCTTGGCGTAGTTCGACTGCGGCGCCACTGGCGCGTTCATCGGCGCTGCCTGGCCGGTGAGCGAGGTGGCGGCCAGCATCGAGAAAGCGAGAGCGGAAAGGACAATGCGTTTCATCAGAAGTCTCCTTGGTTGTCGATGCCAGGGGAATAGCGGCCAGGGGATGAACCGAAACTGAACGCCAGCATTACAATTATGTAATGAATTCCGCCAGTTAATCCAAAGGTTTGAACATCATCGCAAAGACGGGCGCCAAAAGCGTCGCGGATCCGGCCGATTCCACAGCTTAGGACCATGCAACCATTTGCGGGCCCGTCCATTTTCCGACACCGGCTGTCGCCTCGCGGTGGGCCCTTGAAATCGACAAATTTTTATTATCCGGCTAAAATATTCCGGCTATATTCCAAGGCTGACATGACCATGATTCGTGCCCTCGTCTTCGCCCCCTGTCGCCATGCTGCCCGAAGCGCGGGCCATGCCCGCGCGCAGGCGCGGCGATGAGCGGCTCGGTCGTCCTTCTGCATCTGGCCGGCGCGGTCGCGCTGATGCTGTTTGCCACCCGCATGGTCAAGACCGGCGTAGAGCGCGCCTATGGCGACGTGCTGCGTCATCGTCTGCGCGCCACCATGCGCAATCCGATCATGGCAGTGCTGGCCGGCACCGGCCTTGCGATCGCGCTGCAAAGCTCGACCGCCGTTACCTTGCTGGTCGGCTCCTTCGCCGGTTCCGGCATCGTCTCGGGCGCCGCCGGCCAGTTGGCCGTGCGTGGCGCCGAGATCGGCTCGGCTCTGGTGGTCAAGCTGCTGACCTTCGATCTCACGCTGCTGGTGCCGCTCTGCCTGACATCAGGCACGGTGATGTTCATGGCCACCGAGCGGCGCGACTGGCGCCAGATCGGCCGCATCCTGGTCGGCATCGGCCTCTTGATCCTGTCCCTCGAAATGATCGGCCAGGCGTCCGAGCCGCTGCGCAACAGCCAGTTGCTGCCGGTCATCCTCAACTACTTCTCCACCGATTCCATCACCGCCTACCTGCTGGCGGCAATGATCACCTGGCTGTTCCAGTCGAGCATCGCGGCGGTGCTGTTGATGGCCACGCTGGCCGGCCGCGGTCTGATCAGCCCCGAACTCGGCCTCGTCCTCATCCTTGGGGTCAATCTCGGTTCATCGCTCATCGCGCCGATGCTGACACGCTCGGCCAGCCCCGAAGTCCGCGTCGTGCCGGTCGGCAACCTCCTGATGCGCGGGCTGGGCTCGCTGGTCATGCTGATCCTGTTCATGATTTTCCGGCCGCACGTCGCCTTCCTCGGCCCGACGGCGGCCGATCAGATCGTCAACGCCCATATCCTGTTCAACGTGATCATCCTGCTTGCCGGCCTGCCGCTGGCCGGTTTGGTCTACCGAGCCTCCGAACGGATCGTGGCGCTCGGCGCCAAGCCGGCGCCGGCCGCCACGCTCGACGTCGTCGAACTGTCGGCGCTCAACGAAAGCGCGCTCGATGTGCCGAGCCAGGCTCTGGCCAACGCCACACGCGAGGTGGTGCGGGTCTGCGAGACGGTCGAGATCATGCTCAAGCGCATCATCGAACTCTATGAGGACGCCGACTCGGACAAGATCAAGGCATTGGCGGCGCTCGACGACCGTGTCGACCGCAGGCACGCGGCCATAAAGCTCTACCTCGCCAAGGTCACGAGGAACCCGATGACCGAAGACGAGGCGCTGCGCTGCCAGGAGCTGATAGGCGCCTGCGTCAAGCTCGAGCAGGTCGGCGACATCGTCGTGCGCAACATGCTGGTCCATGTGAAGAAGAAATTCGAACGCGGGCTGGAATTCACCGACGAAGGCTGGAGCGAATTGTGCGCCTTCCACGCCTCGGTGCTGGCCAATGCCCGGCTTGCCTTCAACGTGCTGGTCTCGCGCGATGCCGAAACCGCACGCCAGCTGGTGCTGGAGAAGGACCAGCTGCGCGACCGCGAAAAGGAAACCAGCGCCAGCCATTTCCTGCGGCTGCGCGAAGGCACCGCCAAAAGCGTCGAAACCAGTTCGATCCACCTCGATACCATCCGCGACCTGAAGCAGATCAACTCGCTGCTGGCCTCGATGGCCTATCCCGTGCTGGAAGAGCGTGGCCTGCTCACGGGGTCACGGCTGAAGGCCAGCTGAGGCGACAACGATTCGCCGCGGCGGCATCCACCTTGGCAACAAGGGGTAGGCATTCCAGCCGTGAACGACCAAATTAGTCTTTGCTTAACCACCCATCCGTCGGCTAAGAATCCGTTTCCACCGGGAGGAAATCGATGGAAACCCATTCGCGCAGTTTCGCCAAGGCGCTTTCCTGGCGGGTGACCGGCACCATCGATACGATGATCATCTCGTTGGTGGTGACCGGAAGCGTCAAGATTGCGGCCGCCATCGGTGTAACGGAGGTCTTCACCAAGTCGCTGCTTTATTATTTTCACGAGCGGGCATGGCTGAAGGTTCCTTACGGACGTAAGTCCGTGACCTGACGGGACCGGTGCTCAACGGATCTGGTCAAGAAAAGCTAAAGCGACCGTGACAATTTCTGGATTGCCTGCCCGGGCTATCCATGGTTTGAGCCCTGTATTTCGGGGGTTTCTGCTCATGTCGCTGCCGCTCATCGCCCTGTTCATCGCCGCCTTCGCTTTCGGCACCACCGAATTCGTCATCGCCGGCGTGCTGCCGCAGGTGGCGCAAGGGCTCGGCGTTTCGGTTCCTTCCGCCGGCTACCTCGTCTCCGGCTATGCGTGCGGCATCGCCATCGGCGGCCCGCTGCTGGCGCTCGCCACCAAGTCCTTGCCGCGCAAGACCTTGCTGCTCGGCCTCGCCGTCGCCTTCACCCTGGGCCAGGCGGCCTGCGCGCTGGCGCCCGACTTCACCTCGATGCTGTTGCTGCGCATTGCCGTGGCAGTCGCGCATGGCGCCTATTTCGGCGTCGCCATGGTGGTCGCCGTCGGCCTAGTGCGCGAGGATCAGCGTGGCATGGCGGTCGCCGTCATCCTGTCGGGCCTCACCGTCTCCAACGTCATCGGCGTGCCGGCCGGCACCGCCATCGGCAACATCTGGGGCTGGCGCGCGACCTTCTGGGTGATGGGCGCACTGGGCGTGGCGGCAACTCTGGCCATGGCGGCCCTGTTGCCGCGCACGACCGGATATCAGGCCAAGGCGGCGAGCCTAGCCAGCGAGGTCCGCGTGCTGGCGCGCCAGCAGGTCTGGACCTCGCTGATCCTGATGCTGATGCTGATGCTCGGCCAGTTCTGCCTGTTCACCTACATCACCCCGACGCTGCTGGAGGTGACAGGGCTCGACGAAAACCTGGTGCCCTGGGTACTGCTGCTCAACGGCGTCGGCGCCACGCTTGGCGTCTTCCTCGGCGGCAAACTGTCGGACTGGAAACTGATGCCGTCGCTGATCACCATGCTCGCCCTGCAGGCGGTGACGCTGGCCGTCATCTGTGCCGTCAGCCCCTACCCCGTGCCGATGGTTGTCGCGATCATCGTCTGGGGCGGTCTCAACTTCGCCATCGGCACCCCGATCCAGACCCGCATCCTGTCCTGGACGGCCGACGCCTCCGGCCTCGCCGCCTCGCTCATTCCGTCCGGCTTCAATATCGGCATCGCGCTGGCCGCGTCGCTCGGCGCCGCCATGCTCAATGCCGGGTACGGCTATCGCACCCTGCCGGTTGTTGGCGCGTTTGCCATGCTGGTCGCCGTCATTGTGGCTGTCCTCTCCCATCTTTGGGAACGGCGCAGCGACATCGGCCCGCCGGTACCGGCCGCCGCCGAATAACATGGCAAGGACTGTCGCCGATTTCGGCCTGACCTGCGGCACCTTGCCGACGGGCACGCACAACGCGATCACCGACGTGCCTGGCGTTCGCGTCGGTCACTGCACGCTGCGCGACGGCGACATCAACACCGGCGTAACCGCGATCCTGCCGCATGGCGGAAACCTGTTCCGCACCAAGGTGATGGCGGGAAGCCATGTCATCAACGGCTTCGGCAAGACGGTCGGGCTGACGCAGGTGCAGGAACTCGGCACCATCGAGACGCCCGTTCTCTTGACCAACACGCTCTCGGTCGGCACCTGCGCCACGGCGCTGATCCGTGACGCCATCCGCCAGAACCCCAATATCGGCCGCACCACCGGAACGGTCAATCCGGTGGTCGGTGAATGCAATGACGGTGCGCTGAACGACATCCAGGCCATGGCGATATCGGAGGAGCATGCCCTTGCCGCGTTGGCGGATGCCCGTGAGGGCGCGGTCGAGCAGGGCAATGTCGGCGCCGGAACGGGAATGAGCTGCTTCGGCTTCAAGGGTGGCATAGGCTCGGCCTCCAGGAAGATCGCGCTTGGCGACGGGCATCATCTTGGCGTCCTCGTCCTGTCGAATTTCGGCAGGCCGGGCGACCTCGTCCTGCCCGATGGACGCCGGCCCGACCCCAGGCGGCAGGCCGAGGCCGAACGCGGCTCGATCATGATCGTTCTGGCGACGGACGTGCCGCTCGAACACCGCCAGCTCGAGCGCGTGGCGCGCCGCACTGGGGCTGGCATCGCCAGGCTTGGCTCCTTCTGGGGCAATGGCAGCGGCGACATAGCCATTGCCTTCAGCACCGGCAACCCGGTCGACCACGATGAAACCCGCGATCTGGTGCCGCTGGTCGCGCTCAACGAAGCACGCATCGACATTCTCTTCCGGGCGGCGGCGGAAGCGACGCAGGAGGCGGTGCTGAATTCCATGCTGTCCGCCGAGGCTTTCACCGGCAGGGCCGGCACGCACCGCGCATCGCTCGCCGACTGGCTGCGCGACCAGGCCGAAAGGCGATAGGTCTTAGAGACCGTTTCGAAATTCGCTCTGGCCATCAGAGAGTTTCCAAACGGTCTCTTACAGCTCGATCCAGAACCGCAGGCTCTCCGCCCCGCCATAGGCGGCGTCCTCGACGAAGCGCTCGACGAGCTTGCCGCCATTGGCCAGGATCACCTTGTGCGAGGCCGGATTGCCCGGTTTGGCGGTGATCTCGACATAGGGTAGGCCCACCGCCCTCGCCTCGTCCAGCATCAGCCGCAACGCTTCGGTGGCGTAGCCGCGCCGCCGCTTCCACGGCACCACGGCATAGCCGATATGGCCAAGCACGTGCGGCGGCAGTTCCGCCGTGCCCTTCTGCCAGCGAAAGCCGATCGAGCCCGATGCCTCGCCGTCCCAGATCCAGCGGCGGAAGCCCGGCAGCCGCGGCACCTGTGTGCCGTCGGGCAAGGCGATGGGGGGCCCTTTGGCCTCGGGATCATCGAGGTCGGCGAGGAACGCCATGGGATTTTCTTCTATGGCCGCGAGCTGCTCGCGCGTCGCCTCCAGGAGCCGCACATTGTCCGGCGACCAGCCGCGCTCGAGCGCCGCCTTGTAGGACGGCAGATGTTCAAGCGCCGGTTTCACGATCTCGACCATGATCGATGCCTCCTAATAAACGAGGCAGGCATAGCCTTCGACAGCAGGGCGCTCAAGCCGGCTGAAGAGCAATCCGGGCGGATCGAAAATCGGGGACGTTTGCAGGCCTCCGCCCCAAGCCTTGGCCCAGCATGGCAGCAGCTTATGGATGGTTGCGCGTCGGCCTGGTCTCTTCGCGCATACTTGCCGACGCGCTAAACAAGATGTGTTTCGCCTGATGACGCCCCGCGTCTTATGATCGTCCTCTGGTGATTCCGCGGGGAATCACAAAGGGCTTCGGCAGGAGAATGGGTACGGTGCGGTTGAGATCTGTCCCGCTGGGTGTCGTCGTCACCCTCAGCCTTCTTGTCATCATCGTTGCCTTGATGGCATCGGCCCGGTCCTTTGCCGCGCCATCGGCTGTTCCCGCCTGGCTGGAGGCCCATGTCGGCAACGGCGATGGCCAGATATCACAAGTGGTGCTGGAGCGGGCGCGCGCGCTTTACCTGAAGAAGGTGGCGCAGGGCGCCGTCCGGAACCCCTGCTACTTCGCCATGGATGCCACCCGTCCCGGCGATCTCGGCAAGGGCGTGCTCGGGCGCCGCTACTATGTCGTATGCGAAGCCAGCCAGTCGTTTCGCGCGATTTCGTCGGGTCACGGCGGCGGCCGGAACCTGAAAGGCACCGTCGATTTTTCGAACGGCAGGCGCTGCGCGAAGAACTTCGGCAATGCCATGGATTCGGAACTGACCGCCGGCGGCGCCTACATGACCAGCGAAGCGAAAACCTCGTTCAAGGGCTTTTATCGCACCGGCGCGAAACAGGACGTGGCTTTCCAGCGCACCTTCATCCAGTTCGACGGTGAAGGCGAAGTCGCCAACGCAAGGCAGCGCGTGATCGGCGGCCACGCGGCGCAAGTGCTGCGCACCATGTGCATGCGCAAGACCCCGAACAGTTCCTATGCTGACCATGACGGCTTCGTGCCGTTCGGCAAACTGGTGGACTATGCCGGCGGCCGCAGCAATGGTTGCACCAGCTGGTCGCCGGCCGATGCCGCGCAACTCATCTCGATGGTGAAGGACAATCCGACGACGCTCTACATCTATCCGGAATCGCGCGATATCGCCGCCGTTGCCAGCGGCCATTCCGCTTCAGGCACCTACTGGAACGCATCGTGCCTGAAGGAAATCGGCAAGCCGAAATTCTGGCCGCGAAAAATGCTCGAGCCTGTCATCGCCCAGTACAAGAAGGATCATCCCGCACCACCTGCGCAGCCGCTGCCGATCTGCAAGGAGCCGTGAGACGCTGACGCGACGGTAAAAGCCCTACTGCAGCAGCCCCTTGACGATGCCGCTCGCCTTGCCGAAATCCATCTGGCCGGCATATTTCTGCTTCAGCGCGGCGATCACCTTGCCCATGTCCTTCTGGCTGGCCGCACCGGTCGCGGCAATTGCCTCGCGCGCCGCCGCCGCGACAGCCGCATCGTCGAGCTGCGTCGGCAGGAAGCAACGGATGATCTCCATCTCGCCGCGTTCCTGAGCCGCCAGTTCCGGCCGCTTGCCGTCCTCGAATGCCTTGGCCGATTCCTCGCGCTGCTTCACCATCTTGGCCAGGATCTGCAGAATTTCCTCGTCGCTGGCGGGTTCCTTGCCGGCGCCACGATTGGCGATGTCGCGGTCGTGGATGGCGGCCTGGATCAGCCGCAATGTCGGCAGCCGGTGCTTGTCCTGCGCCTTCATCGCGGTCTTCAGGGATTCGGCGATTTTCGCGCGCATTGCTTTCTCTCCTTCGGTCGGCGCGGACAATAGCGCCGGGGACAGGCCAACGCAAACCCTGACATGCCAGGGCAAGCCTATGATATTCCTCAATGAAATAAATCGCGACGGCATTTCGCATGATCATTGACCGCCCTGCTCCCTTCCCCTATGTACTGGGCCTTGCATGAACTGAAGCTTGGGTGCGTGGAGGCCGCGAATTCGCCGCTTCGCGCCGTTTTGCTGCGCGAAGGCCCGCCGGGCTATGGAAGCGCGCGGCCTGATAGGAGTGCCGCCATGGCCGAGATGACGCCCGCCTGGGCCACTGAAAAGCCTACCGCCCTTCTGGTGTTGGCGGACGGTACCGTCATCGAGGGTCGCGGCCTCGGCGCCACCGGCTCCGCCGTCGCCGAAGTCTGCTTCAACACCGCACTCACCGGCTACCAGGAAATCCTCACCGACCCGTCCTATGCCGGCCAGATCGTCACCTTCACCTTCCCCCATATCGGCAACATCGGCACCAATGGCGAGGACATCGAAGACCTCAACCCGGCTGCCCGCGCCGGCGCTGTCGGCGCCGTGTTCAAGGCCGATGTCACCAACCCGTCCAATTACCGCACCGCGGGCCACCTCGACCAGTGGCTGAAGAAGCGCGGCATCGTCGCGCTCTCGGGCATCGATACCCGCGCGCTCACCGCGCTGATCCGCGAAAAGGGCATGCCCAACGCCGTCATCGCGCATGCGCCGGATGGCGTCTTCGACCTCGACGATCTGAAGCGGCGCGCCGCCGCATGGTCGGGCCTGATCGGGCTCGATCTCGCCAAGGAGGTCACGTCAGGCCAGTCCTCGGTCTGGCGCGAGACGCCATGGGTGTGGAACGAGGGCTTTGGCGAACAGGCCGAGCCTTCGCTGCATGTCGTCGCCATCGACTACGGCGTCAAGCGCAACATCTTGCGGCTGCTTGCCGGCCTCGGCGCCAAGGTCACCGTCGTTCCCGCCAAGACCGACGCGGAAGAAATCCTCGCCATGCAGCCCGACGGCATCTTTCTCTCCAACGGCCCCGGCGATCCGGAAGCCACCGGCGGCTATGCCGTGCCGGTCATCCAGGACCTGCTCAAGACTGACATCCCGGTGTTCGGCATCTGCCTTGGCCATCAGATGCTGGCGCTGGCGCTGGGCGGCAAGACCGCCAAGATGCACCAGGGCCATCATGGCGCCAACCATCCGGTGAAGGATCACACGACAGGCAAGGTCGAGATCGTCTCGATGAACCATGGCTTTGCCGTCGATGCCGACTCGCTACCCTTGGGCGTCGAGGAAACCCATGTCTCGCTGTTCGACGGCTCGAACTGCGGCATCGCGCTGACCGGCCGTCCGGTGTTCTCGGTCCAGCATCACCCCGAGGCCTCGCCCGGGCCGCAGGATTCGCACTATCTGTTCCGCCGCTTCGTCAACCTGATCCGCCAGAAACGCGGCGAGGAATTGCTGGTGGAGCGGGCTTAAGAGGCGTTCTTGCGCCTCCGTCGCAAACGCTCCAAACTTACGCCACCGGCCGGCCCTCGTTGGCCTCCCGGATTGCAAACGATTGCTGGCGGTCAAGATTGATCTCCAGCGCCTTGGGCATCGCGGCCACCCGTCTCGGCTTCATCGAACCGAGCACCGGCACCAGCCGGATGGCGCAGTAGCCAAGTGATGGCGACGGTCGCAAGATCGCCGGCGCCGGCGACACGCCGTCGGCGGTCAGCGCGGATGCAAGTGTCATGCCTGTGCTCCATCCTCGGCCACATCGGTCGACGTGCTGCTGAGTGGCGACGGTCTTGCCACCTTGGTAACGAAGACGATGACCGCCAGCATCAGGAAGCACGCGCCGACCAGATAGGGCGCGCCGCCGAAGGTGACAGGCGCGCTTGGCCCGGTGAACCAGGAAAAGATTGCGGTATAGAGCAGTGGCGTGATGATCGAGGTGATCGAGAAGAGCGAGGTCATCGCGCCTTGCAACTCGCCCTGTGCCGAAGGCGGCACCTTGGCGGCGGCGAGGCTTCTGAGCGGCGGATCGGCCAGCGCTTCCAGGCAGCCGACGACGATCACCGCATAGACCATCCAGCCTTGCGAGGCGAAGGCATAGCCGAAGGCGCTGGCCGCCGTGAACGTCAGGCCGATGACCGCTGTTCTCCACTCGCCGAGCCTGGGGATGACGCGCGGCAGCACCGTGCCCATGACGATCGCGCCGCACAGGCCGAAAGCGCCGAGCGAAAAGCCGATCTGCTGCTCGCTCCAGCCATAACGGTAGTTGGAGACGAACGACCACACCGCCGGATACATCATGTGGCCGAGCGTCATCAGGAAGAAGACCAGCCCGATCCAGGCGATGCCTTGATACTGGCGCATCTGCAGGAGCGTGCCGACCGGGTTGGCGCGTTTCCATTCGAAGCGGCGGCGATGCTTTTCATCGAGCGTTTCGGGCAGGAAGAACATCGCGATCAGGAAGTTCACGAAGGCCAGCCCGGCGGCGCAAAAGAACGGCACGCGCGGGCCGAATGTGCCGAGCAGGCCGCCCAGCACCGGCCCGATGACGAAACCGACGCCGAACGCAATGCCGAGCAGGCCGAAATTCTTCGCCCGATTCTCGTCGTTCGAAATGTCGGCGATGAAGGCCGACGTCGTCGAATAGCTGGCGCCCGAAATGCCGGCGAGCACACGCCCGATGAACAGCATCGGATAGGACCAGGCGATCGCGCAGATTAAATTGTCGATGGAAAAGGTCAGCACCGAGGCGAGCAGGATCGGCCGCCGCCCGAACCGGTCGCTCAGGCCGCCCATGATGGGCGCGAAGAAGAACTGCATGGCAGCATAGACGAAGAACAGCCAGCCGCCCTCGATCGCTGCTTCGCTGATGCCGACGCCGGTCAATTCCCTGAGAAAAGCTGGCAGCACCGGCATGATCATGCCGAAGCCGATAATGTCGAGCAGCAGCGTGGTGAAAACGAGCGCAAGGCCCCGCCTGGCGGTCTTGGGGTCGATCATGATGGTCAAGCTCCTCTGGCCGCCCTGGGGCGCGGGTGGACGCACCTTATAGGCGAGCCGGCGAAAAGGAACAATGCGGGAACAGGCAGGAAGCTTTGATCCTGACACTCCCTGACGGCGTGTTAGCGGTCAGGGAGGGCAGGGAAACAAGTGATTACAGTGAACCGCTCATCGTGTTGCAGTCCGACAGCTTGCCGCTCTTGTAGCCGCGCGTCAGCCAGGTCTGCCGCTGCTGCGAGGTGCCGTGGTTGAAGCTTTCCGGCACGACATAGCCCTGCATCTTCTTCTGCAGCGTATCGTCGCCGATCTGCTTGGCCGCGTTCAGCGCGCTTTCGAAGTCGCCCTGCTCCAATATGCCCTTTTGCCCGGTGTAGTGCGCCCACACGCCGGCGAAGCAGTCGGCCTGCAGCTCGATGCGCACCGACAGCTGGTTGGCATCGGCTTCGCTCATGCCTTGGCGCATCTGGTTGAACTTACCCATGATACCGGTGAGGTTCTGCACGTGGTGACCGACCTCATGCGCGATGACGTAGGCACGGGCGAACTCGCCTGAAGCGCCGAACTGCTGGTCGAGCTGCTGGAAGAAGGTCATGTCGAGATAGACCTTGTGGTCGCCCGGACAATAGAATGGTCCGGCCGCGGCGGAAGCAAAACCGCAGGCCGAGCGAACCTGGCCGGAAAACAGCACCAGCTTGGGGTCCTCATAGGTCAGGCCCTGCGACTTGAAGATGCCGGTCCAGGTGTCCTCGGTCTCGGCGAGCACGGTCGCCACGAACTGCTTCATCTCGTCATTGGCGGGTGTGCCGCCGCTGTCCTGGCTGCCGCTATTGTCTGATATCTGGCCGCCACCACCCGGCAGCAGGCCGCCGTCGCCGCCGCCCAGGATTGCCGAGGGATCGAAGCCGAAATACCAACCGGCCAGCACCACCAGGATGACGAGGAATATGCTGCCGCCGCCACCGGCGCGGCCACCGATCGGGATGCGGAACTGGCCGCCACCACCACCGATCCCGCCGCCGCCACCGTCGCTGCGGTCGTCCTCGATATTGTCACTCTGACGACGGCCTCTCCAGAGCATGGCAACTCCTCGCGCTGCAAATTTCCGATTGACCTGCCGATCTCTCGGCCAGCCTGATCCACCAAACAATTATCGCAACGGCTGCTCCAAGTCACAGCATTTTTCATGGCCAGGATAGCGCTGGGCATCGCCGTTTCACCGCACTGGCCGGGAGCGCACAAGGCCTGTAGCATCGCTGGCGTGGGGAGGGGTTCGAGGCTTGAGGACGATCGGGGGTTTCCTGTCGCTGCTGGTGGCGCTGCTGTGGCCCGGGCTTGAAAATGCCGGCGCCGTCACGCTCGATTCCAGCGTCGCCGTCACCGATCCCGCCACCTTGCAGGCGCTGGAGCGTGGCGGCCTGTCGATCAGCCGCCTGCTCGGCCCCGCCCTCGGCCTCACCCGCGACGTCGACAATCGCGGCCTGTTTTCGGTGCCGGCGCTGGCCACGGTGCGCGACACCGTCAAGCGCGAGATCGCAGATGAGCCGAAGACCAGCCCCGATCTCTATGTCGCGGCCATGGCGAAATCGAACGACACCAGCCAGAAATTCAATCCCAAGTACATCGACGACGACGGATCGACGCTCGACCTGACCGGCGTCGTCAACCGCATGGACCGAGGTTATCTCGGCCACACCGAGTGCGGCGAGATCCGGCTGATCTACCGCTTCCACTATTCGGTCGAGGAAAAACCCGCCAAGGGCAAGCCCGGCCAGCGCATCTCCTCCCGCCTGCCGTTGACCATGAGCCTGGTCTTCAACGCCAAGCCCGGGAAGGCGCAGGCCCGCGCTTCGAAGAACCTGCCGAGCGCTACCGACGCGTCCTGCGCGGACGTCGCCCGGCGCTGGCTGGCCGCCGGTCGAAAGGACCTGCCGCCGGAACAGCTCGCCGCCTGGCTGCGCTCCGACGAAGGCCCGCTGTCGGGCGCCATGCTGAATTCCTCGCAGATCATGCGGATCGAGCTCAACATGCAGGTGCTCAGGCTGTCGGCCTCGACACGGCGCGACTTCGGCGGCCATGCCGAGTATCTCCTGAAGATCTTCAAATGGGATCCAGAGAAGTCGAGCTTTTATGAAGCGAAGATGGAAAACGAGATCGACCGGTCAACCGTGCTGGCCGACAGGCCAGCCTTCGCCAAATGGCTGCTCACCGACCGCAACATCTATGACCTCGACCATGGCCGGCTGGTGGTCGACGAAAAATTCCTGGCCAGGAGCGCTGTGTCGGTAGCGCCCGGCGGCCTGAGCCGCTCGCAGAACAACATCGTCTATGGATTGGTCGACGACGCCGACATCGACAAGGCGCTGAAGGACTATGTCGCCAGGGGCAACACGCTCGCCACCATCAAATCGGTCGCTGGCTTCAACCTGCGCCTCAATGAGATGTCCTGCACCGGCTGCCACCAGACGCATGGCATCGCCGGCTTCCACTACACCGGCGCCGATCCGGCCAGCGAGCCGCGCCGCAACGCCGTCTTCGTGCCGGGCTCTGCCGTCTTCTTCGCCGACCTGCCGCGCCGCCACGCCGTCGTCGAGGAATTCGCCGCCGGCGGCTACCCCGATTTCACCAGGGGCTTCGCCGCCCGCCCCGATGCCCGCTACGTCGAGGCGCTGAAGGGCAACGACCTCTACAATGGCTGGGGCTCTATCTGCTATCGCGGCGAGGATGAAAGCTTCAAGGGCTGGACCTGCGGTGCCGGCCTGCGCTGCGCCGGCGTGCATGAAAGCGCCATTCATCCAGGCTTCGGCACCTGTGTCAGCGAAAAAGGCATTGCGGTCGGCGACCCCGTGGAATTCGGCGAGATCAGGATGTCAACCTGGGGCAGCGACCGGTATTGCCGCCTGTCGCCCGCCACCGCCAAGGATTGTGGCATCGACCCGGCGCGCGACAAGAAGCCGGTGGTGAAGCTCGCCGGCTATGGCGCGGCACGCCAGCGCTACGACAATCCCGACCAGAAGACCGGCGGCTTTCCTGGCGGCATGCTGCGCAAGGCGGGCTGCGACAAGCTCCCCGACGAGGCAAGTTGCGGTCATCTCGCCAAGACCGGCTTCAACGACTGCATCGCGTCCGGCAAGGACCATAAATTCTGCACCAGGGAATTCACCAAGATCGCCGGCCTGCGCGCCTGCGACAAGGCGCATCCCTGCCGCGAGGACTATATCTGCACCGCCGGCTATGAGGATCTACCCGAGGCCAAGCCTGGCGAAGGCACCTGCATCCCGCCCTATTTCATCTTCCAGTTCCGCGTCGACGGCCATCCGCGCAGCTGGAAACAGGATGTCAGCGAGTGAGCCGTCCGGGGACTGGACAACAGCCCCGGAGTAAACCTTCCTTCCGAACAGTCCTAGCCGGCTTCCATGCTCCGCCAGAACTGAAGGACCGTAGCGGCGATCGCTTCCGGCGCATCTTCCTGGACGAGATGCTTGGCATCAGGGACTGTCTGAAACGTCGCGCCGGGAATGCGCCGCGCCAGCTCCCGGCCGTCCTTTACCGGGATCCAATCGTCATTGTCGCCCCAGAGGATGGTGACCGGACACCGGATTTCGCCATATCGCCACTCCACCTCCTCGGTGTATTTGTCATCCATCTGTGCGACTTGCCTCCAGAATGCCTTCTGGCCCTCGTCGCCAAGCCATGGACGCAGATAGGCCTGCATCTCGTCCTTGCGTAGCGGATTGTAAGTCGCGCCGTTGATATAGGCGCGCAAGATCGCTTCGTGAACATAGGCGGGCAGCTCGGCAAAAACCTTCTCGTTCTGTTTGGCTGCCTGGACCAGCGGCGAGCCTTGCGGGCTGATCGCCACCGGATCGATCAGCACCAGCGAGCGGAAATCCAACCCGTTGAGCAGATGACCGCGCAGAGCGGTCGATCCGCCGAAATCATGCGCGACCACGTCGGGCCGTTTCAGCTTCCAGTGGGCATAGAGCGCCGCGAACAATTCGTTCTGGATGCCGCGCGACACGTCGCCGTCCGGCTTGTCCGACCAGCCATAGCCAAGCATGTCGAAATAGTGGACGCGTCGCTGCTTGGAGAGCCATGGCGCGATGCGGCGCCACTCGACCGAGGAGAAGGGCGTGCCATGGAGAACGACGGCGGGCGGTCCTTCCCCCATCACGCCCCAGGCGATGGAATGTCCTTGAAAGACAAAGCGTTCGGGCGGGCGCCACTCGATCGTCATCTGCATCGATCCGGAACTACCGCCGCCTACTCTTTCTGCTTGGCACCGGCGCTCTTGCCGTCCGAGCTTTTCGAGCGTTCCTCGAAACGATCGGCGCCTTTCTTCAGCGAATGTCCCGCTTCGGCTTCGGTCTTGCGCTCGTCCCTGGCCGCCGCCTGTTTCAGTCCCGTGGCTGCCTGCTTGCCTTTTGCGGTCGGTGCCTGCTCGACGCCCATCGCTTCCTCCCTGGCGCGCAACAAGCGCGCGATGAGAGGCAACGCGCATAAGCGCCGACGGTTCCGGCGGCTAAAGCATGTCGCCCGGAAGTGTCCTCGGTTCTGGGATAACGACCTGCATGAAATCAGAAGCTTACGGCAGGTCGGGCGAATCCTATTCGCCGCGACATGCCTGTAACGTGTTCGAAAACTCGGCAATGAAGCGCGTTTCAGCGCGCGGTCATCGCCTTGCGGAACGCTTCCAGCGTCTCGGCGCTGACATGGTGCTCGATGCCCTCGGCGTCGATGCGTGCCGTCTCGGCGCTGACGCCGAGGGATCGCAGGAAGGCTTCCACCGTCTGGTGGCGAATGCGGCTTTCCTCCGCGACCTTGCGGCCGGCTTCGGTCAGGAACACGCCGCGATAGGGTTTTCGCGACACCAGCCCGTCGGCGCAGAGCCGCGTCAGCATCTTGGCCACCGTCGGCTGGGCGACGCCGAGGCGCGCGGCGATGTCGACCTGGCGCGCCTCGTTGCCGTCCTCGATCAGGTCGGCGATCAGTTCGACATAATCCTCGACCAGCGCACTGCGGCGCGCTTCGCGCGTCTGCCGGAACCCTTCCGAATGGATATCGGCATCGAGCAACGGCTCACGCGGGACCGGTCTGTTCTTCAGCGCCAATGCGCGCTCCTCCTCGGAAGTTTAGCCGTCGCTGCTTTTATAGCACGGGCTCTGATTCTTCAGGCCGTTTATTTGCATTCCACGAGAGGCGCAATCGGCGTCTCCGGTTGCCCGCCCTCGCAACAAGCCCCGACAATGAAATATAGCCTATTGCATAATGTTGAGCCATGGCATAGCTTATGGGTATCCTCCGGAAGCCGCGGAAAGCCTTTTCATGTTAGAAGCAGACGTCACAGCCCCCCGGTCCGCATGGCGGTTCGCCAGACGGGAGGAAGACGATCAGCCCAGCCTGCGCGAGGTCAATTCCACCATCGAGGTGCCGACGTCAGGCGTCTGGTTCCGCCGGCTTTTCGCCTTCATGGGCCCGGGCTATATGGTCTCGGTCGGCTATATGGACCCGGGCAACTGGGCGACCGACCTCGCCGGCGGCGCCCAGTTCGGCTACACGCTTTTGTTCATCATCATGCTGTCCAACCTGATGGCGATCCTGCTGCAGGCGCTGGCCGCGCGGCTTGGCATCGCCACCGGCCGCGACCTCGCCCAGGCCTGCCGCGCCTACTACCCGCGCCCGGTCAACTTCGTGCTATGGATCGCCTGCGAGCTCGCCATCATCGCCTGCGACCTCGCCGAGGTGATCGGCACCGCGATCGCGCTGCAGCTTTTGTTCGGCATCCCGCTGATCGGCGGCGCCATGCTCACCGCGCTCGACGCTTTCCTGGTGCTGCTCCTGATGAATAAGGGTTTCCGCTATCTGGAAGCCTTCGTCGTCGCGCTTCTGATCATCATCTTCAGCTGCTTTGCCATCCAGATCTTCGTTGCCGCCCCGCCGGCCGGCACGATCTTGCATTCGATGTTCGTGCCGTCCTCCGACATCATCACCAACCCGGCGATGCTCTACATCGCCATCGGCATCATCGGCGCCACGGTCATGCCGCATAATCTCTATCTGCATTCCTCGATCGTGCAGACCCGCGCCTATGAACGCACCGACGCGGGCAAGCGCGATGCCATCAAATGGGCGACGATGGACTCCACCATCGCCCTCATGCTGGCGCTGTTCGTCAACGCCGCCATCCTGATCGTCGCGGCGGTCGCCTTCCACGACACCGGCCACCATCATGTCGCCGAGATCGACCAGGCCTTCCAGCTCCTGTCGCCGCTGCTTGGCTTGGGCATCGCCTCGATCCTGTTTGCCGTGGCACTGCTGGCCTCGGGCCTCAACTCGACGGTGACGGCGACGCTCGCCGGCCAGATCATCATGGAAGGTTTTCTGCGCCTGCGCATCCCCAGCTGGGCACGGCGTCTTTTAACGCGCGGCCTGGCCATCGTTCCGGTGGTGGTCGTCACCGCGCTCTATGGCGAGAAGGGCACCGGCCAGCTGCTGGTGTTCAGCCAGGTGATCCTGTCCATGCAGCTGCCCTTCGCGGTCATCCCGCTGGTGCAGTTCGTCTCCGACAAGAAGAAGATGGGCAACCTCGCCATCCCGCGCGGCGTGGCGGCATTGGCCTGGGTGGTCGCGGCCATCATCCTGGTGCTCAATTTCAAGCTGCTCTACGATACCATGTCCGGGGCTGGTTGAAGGCCAGTTTAATCCCGGGACAAACCGCCTGATCGCTCTATCTTTGCCGATGCCATGAGCAACATCGAAGACATCAGGAGATTCTACGCGCGGCTGATGGCGGCCAACGCCGCCTCATCGGACCCGCGTCTGGAAGACGTGTTCGCCAGCGTGCCGCGCGAAGCCTTCCTCGGTCCTGGGCCATGGACGATCATTGCCGGCAACGCCACGCTCACGACACCAAGCGCCGATCCGGCTCACATCTACCAGAACGTGCTCGTGGCGCTCGATCCCGACAAGGGCATCAACAATGGCGAGCCCTTCCTGCATGCCATATGGATCGGAAAACTCGCGCCAAAGCCAGGCGAGGCCGTCACGCATATCGGCGCCGGCAGCGGTTACTATACGGCTTTGCTTGCCACGCTGGTTTCGCCCGGCGGCACCGTCGCTGCTTTCGAGTTCGACGACCAGATGGCCGAACTGGCGCGCGGAAATCTCGAAGCCTACGGCAATGCGACTGTTGTCCATGGCGATGCGGTGACCTCGCCCCTGCCGCCATCCGACATCATCTATGTCAATGCCGGTGTCGTGGCCCCTCCCGCCGGATGGCTGAAGGCGCTACGCCCCGGCGGCCGCATGATCTTCCCGTGGCGTCCGGCCGAGCGCGTTCCTTTCGCGGTGATGGTGACCCGCGGCGAAAAAGGCTTCGCCTGCCACCCGTTCATGCGCTCGTGGTTCATCCCTTGTGTCGGCGCGTCGACCGCCGACTCCGCCGCGAAGATCCCGACACGCGAAGAGGCCGCGCGCAGCCGCTCGATCTGGCTGATCGAGGACAGGCAGCCAGACAGCAGCGCCACCGCGATCTTCGAGCATGTCTGGTTCTCGTCGGAAGCCCCGAGCGCCGGTGATTGAGTGTCTATGGCGAACCAGATTCGCGGCCGCTGTCGGGATGGGGCGGCTGGTCCGTCCTTGGACTGAAGTCCGGCCGCGACGGCGTGGACGAAAGCAAGGGAGAGCACAATGAGAAAGATCATCGCCGCAACCTTCGTCAGCCTCGATGGCGTCATGCAGGCACCCGGTGGACCGGAAGAAGATCCGGTCGGCGGCTTCAAATTCGGCGGCTGGACGTTCCACTACTTTGACGAGGTGGCGGGCGCGGCAATGGATGAGCTATTTTCCAAACCCTTCGCCCTGCTGCTCGGCCGCAGAACCTACGACATCTTCGCCGCGTATTGGCCGTACCAGAAAGATCCGATCGCGGATGCCTTCAACCCCGCGACCAAATATGTGGCGACGCATCGGCCCGATACTCTGACCTGGCAGAACACGCACGCGCTTGGACCCGATATCATCGCGACTTTGCGCCGGCTCAAGCAGGAAGATGGACCTGACCTGCTCATCCAGGGATCTGGCAATCTCATTCAGACCTTGCTCGCCAACGGGCTGATCGACGAGATCCGGCTGATGACCTTCCCGCTGTTGCTGGGCAAGGGCAAGCGGCTGTTCGGCGATGCCGCGATGCCGGCCGCCTTCAAGCTTGTCAAATCGCAGGCTTCCACCACCGGCGTCATCATGGCGACCTACGAGCGCGCGGGCGAAATCGAGGTCGGCTCCTTTGTCACGGGCAAGCCCTCCGACGCCGAACTCGAGCGGCGCAAGAACTGGAAGTAAATTCGACCCCTGGCATCAAGCTGGAACACCCCTCATCCGACCTCGCTTCGCGAGGCCACCTTCTCCCACAAGGGGAGAAGGAGGAGCCTGGCGCATTCGGCTCAGCCACTCTCCAACATTGGCAATTAGCCATGACATCGATGGCTCTTCCTTCTCCCCTTGTGGGAGAAGGTGGATCGGCGCGTAGCGCCGAGACGGTTGAGGGGTGATCCAGCTAGACGCGACTCCTCAAGCCGCCTGCAATCGCCGCCCCAGCCCCTCACGGATATGCCGTGCGAACTCCTGCGCCGCCGGCCCGACGCCATGCCTCGGCAGATGCAGGTTGATGGCAAAATTCGGCAGCGGCGGCAGGCCGGCGTCGAACGGCAATATGTCGAGATCCGGAGGCACGGTGGAAGCCAGCCATGTGGTGACGGCGAGGTCCGAGCGCACCGTCGCCGTGGTCGCGTCGATGTTGCCGTTCTCGAACACGCTGCGCCATTCCAGCCCGTGCTGGTTGAGTGCCGACAGCACCACCGGCCGGAAGGCGCAGGTGTCGGCGACGATCGAGACCGGTAATGGCCGCTTGGCGCGGGCCGCCCCGCCCCTTGCGCCGACCCAGACCAGCCGGTCGATGGCCAGGCATTCGCCTGACGTCGGACCGACCCGCTCCTCGATCACCGCGAGATCGATGGTTCCCGCAGCAAGTGCTGCCGCCAGTTCCGGCGAGGAGGCGCAGACCAGCGATATCTCGACCTGCGGATAGGCCTCGGCATAGGTCTTCAGCACCGGCGCCAGCAAGGTGCCGACAAGATCGTAGGGCACGCCGAGCCGCACCTGGCCGGCGACAGCACTCCCCACCATGTCGGTCCAGATCTCGTCATTGAGGCTGAGCAGGCGCTTGGCCTTGTCGAACAGCCGCTCACCGGAATGGGTCAGGCGCAGACCGCGCCGGTCGCGTTCGAAAAGGCTGCAGCCGAGCGTGTCTTCCAGCCGCTTGACCTGCTGGCTGACGGCGCCCTGCGTCAGGTGCAGCGCATTGGCCGCCGCCGTCATGCTCGCCTTGTCGGCGACGGTGACGAAGGTGCGCACGAGGCGGGTATCGAGATTGCGGATCATTCCAGCATTATATATGCTAATGCGGATCATCGCAAACATTGCATTTACTGATGCGAGCCGGCGTCTACCATGGAGTTTCCGACAAAGGACGTCCCCATGCTCCAGCCTATCCTGCCACTGATCCTGTTTGCCTTCGTGGCCACCGCCACGCCAGGCATTGCCACCACCCTGTCGACCGCTTCAGGCGCGCAGTTCGGCTTTCGCCGCTCGGTTCCGTTGATGATCGGCAGTGCTGCCGGTCTCGCGACCGTGACGGGTGCGGCCGCCGCCGGGCTTGCCGGTCTGCTGCTTGCCATGCCGTCGCTGCAGCTTGCCATGAAGATCGCCGGCTCGCTCTACCTCGTCTGGCTGGCAATCAAGATCGGCCGCGCCGGGCCGCCCAATCTCGATGTGGCCATGGCCAGGCCCAACAGCTTCCTGGGGGGCGCCGGCATCCAGTGGATGAACCCGAAGGGCTGGGCGATGGGGCTGGGCGCGGCTGCCTCCTTCGCCGCGCTTGCCGACGGGCCAGGCCAACTGGCGCTGCTGCTCGGCTCGACCTTCGGCCTCACCGCCGCCATCTCGCTGTCCGTCTGGTGCGTGGCCGGCATGGTGCTGGCACGGCTGCTCACGACCGAGTGGCAATGGCGCGCGCTCAACATCGTGCTGGCGCTGGTGCTCGCCGCCTCGATCATCCCGATGTGGCGGTCGGCGTAAGGAGCATACCCATTTCCTCTCCCCCGCGTTGCGGGAGCGAGAAACCCAGGTCTTGCAAAGTCGGCGCCAGCCTTCCCGTCCAGGCTCAAACGGCGTAGCGAGCCGCCGGCTTATCGGCGTGCAGGCTGCCGTAGAAGGCCTGCCGGGCGCCGAGGAACGTGTCCAGCTTTCCCGTATCGGCAAGCGCCGGCACGGTGACGGCTTCGCCCCGCGCCAGGCCGACAAGGGCGGCATCGACCATATCGTCGGCGGTCATGACGATCTCCTTCGGAAGGGTATCGATATCGCCGCCGGAAAGCTCCCAGAAATCGGTCCGGGTCGCGCCCGGCAGCACCACCTGAACCCTTACCTCGGTATCAGCGACCTCGCGCTGCAGAGCTTCGGTGAAGTTGACGACATAGGCCTTGGTGCCGCTGTAGATGCCGCCGAACGAGGTGTCGAAGGCCAGCACCGAGGCGATGTTGACGATCCCGCCACGGTTGCGTGCCAAAAGCCCGGGCAGCACGGCACGGGTCAGGCGGGTCAACGCCACGACATTGACCTTGATCATGCGCTCGGCGGCGTCGGCGTCGGCGGTTGCCACCACCGCCTGACCGCCAAGCCCGGCATTGTTGACCAGCAGCGTCACGGTTTGGTCGGCCGATATCGCCTGCTCGACACGGCGCACATCGCCGTCGTCGGACAGGTCCGCTGTGATCACGCTGACGTTGTGGCTGTAGGCATGGCGCAGCTTCTCGGCCAGCTCCTGCAGCCGGTCGGCACGCCGCGCCACCAGCACAAGGTCATAGCCTTGCCCTGCCAACCGGTCCGCATAGACCGCGCCGATACCCGATGAAGCGCCGGTGACGACCGCCGTGCCCTTGTTTGCCTGTCCGCTCATTGTCCTGTCCTTCTGTCTCGAATGGTTGCTTCGACCTGGCCGAGGCATCGCAGGCATCAGCCTCTAGGCGCCCGGGCAAGTCGCCTGATTGATTTAGTGGTATATGCCACTTTTATGAAGTAGGCATATGCCACTATCTTGTCAATGAGCGCATCCGGGATTATTTATCAGGCAGCAGCCGGACAGAATGTCGTCGCTGCCAAGGAACCATCATGTCGAAAGAGGCACCGTCCGGACTGACGCTCTGCAACAATGCCATGCTGCGTCGCGCGACGCGCAAGATTGGCCAGTACTATGACGATGTGCTGGCGCCCTCGGGTCTCAAGGCCACGCAGCAGGGCCTGCTCTACCAGATCCACGTCGGCAACGAGCCGGCGATGGGCGCCATAGCGGCTTCCCTGATCATGGACCTGTCGGCGCTCGGCCACACGCTGAAGCCCCTGATCCGCGACGGCTATGTCGAGACCTTCGCCGACCCCGCCGACCGCCGCGTCAAGCGGGTGCGGCTGACGCCGCAAGGCCTCGTCAAGCTCGATGAGGCTATGAAACTGTGGCATGTCGCCCAGCAACGTTTCGAAGCGATGGTGGGCAAGGATCAGGCGGCAAACCTCCGCGCGGTGCTGGACGACATCAGTGCGCTGGATTTCGATATGCCGCCGCTCTTCTGACTGAAGAGCGGCCGGCATCATTTCAATTCCAGGTCTTATTCAGCCGGCATCGCCACCGGTCTGGCAAACATCCGCCCGGCCAATACGATGCCGAGCCCGATGACCGGGAAGGCCGCCGCGATCAGGCCGAGATCGGCCGGCGCGCCGTAGCGCAGCA
>NZ_JAPYKP010000086.1:0-23633 GCF_037179725.1 Mesorhizobium sp. Cs1321R2N1
ACGCCGCAGGTCTCATGCGGGCCCTCGAAGGGCGAGCACCACAGGCGGTCGTTACGGTGGCGCGGGACCAACGCCCAATCAGCTCTTAAACTGATTCAACGCAATCGTGAGGTTGCCTGATGAGCACAACCGTAGTGCCGCTGGCGCCTGAGCTCTGGCCTGAGTTCGAGGACCTTTTTGGCAAGCAGGGCGCCTGTTATGGCTGCTGGTGCACGCATTTCCGGCTGGCGCCGGCGGCGCGGCGCGAGAGCAGCCGTGAACGCAACAAGGACCACATCAAGGCGCGCATCGAGGCCGGCCCCCCGCCCGGCCTGCTGGCTTTCGAGGATGGCAAGGCGGTTGGCTGGATGCAGATCGGGCCACGCGCCGACGTGCCCGAATGGAACAACAAGGGCAGGGGCTCGGCGCCGATCGATCCCGCCGACGCGTCCGATCCGGCCGTCTGGGCGATCTCCTGCTTTTTCATCCGCGCCAAAGCGCGCGGCAGGGGCATCACGCACCGCCTCGTCGAAGGCGGCATCGATTTCGCCCGCAGGAACGGCGCGCGGCTTCTCGAGGCCTGCCCGATCGACCTGTCCCGCGATTCGCGTTCGATCGGCCTGTTTGTCGGCTCATCTGGGGTCTTCGAGAAGGCCGGGTTCGAGAGGCTTGTGGAGCGCAAGGCCGGCCGGCCGCTGATGCGGCTGACATTGTAGGAAAACTTCAGCTTGCAGTTGCATAGTATTTTCTACGGCAAAGTGATTTTGCTCATGAGGAAATTAGGGGAACGGGGCGAAACTGAATCCTTTATTCTGCAGCGGTGCCAGATTGCGCGGCTGGTCGACGATCCATTCGCCGTGGCTGGTGTTGAAGCCGAATGCCTGGCCGTCATCGTCTTGCAGTCGTGATGGTATTTCCCTACCAGAGATACGAAACGAATTTTGCCTTCGACCGAACGGAGAATTCCCGTGAACCGTATGTTGCCAATTGCCTTTACCGCGCTTCTGCTCAGTGCGCCTGCTTTCGGCCAGACCGTCGACAACCAGGGCGCCAAGCAATTGTCCGATGACCTATCCCGCTATGTCGGCAAACAGGCGCTCGATAAGGGTATCCTGAAGGTTTCGGCCGAAGGCGACGCCTACAAGATCGTGTTCGATTTCAAGGCGCTTGCCAGCAGCTTTCCCGACCAGAAGCTGATGAAATTCGACTTTGCGCCCTACGCCCTGCTGGTCAAGCCGCGCAGTGATGGGTCCTGGGATGTCTCGATGGATTTTTCGCAGAGCGCGTCCTTTGAATTCAACGGCCCCCAGGGAAAGCAAAGCACGCGGTTTTCGATCAAGGACGGCAAGGGCAGCGGCGTTTATGACCCCAAGCTGGCAGCCTTCACCAGCGCCACGAGCTCAATTGCCGGGATGACGATGTCGTCGCAGGATAGCAAGCAGCAGATGGAGGCGAGCGCTGGTGCAGGCACCGTGACGCTTTCCGCGACCAAGGCGGCCAATGGCGGCGTCGATTTCACGACATCGCAAAAGATTTCGAACTTCGTCGAAGCGATAAAATTCAATGATCCCGAGAGCGGGCTGAATTTTCCCGTTACCGTGAAGTCGCCGGAATTTTCTGTGAACGCCGGCGGCAAGGGTGTGCAGACCAAGCCTCTGCTCGACCTGCTGGCGTTTGCCGTGGCCAATGAGGACGAGAAGACGCTGAAGGCAAACCAGGCGCAGCTCAAGTCGCTTCTGCTTGCAGCACTTCCCGTGTGGGAGCGTATCGAGGGAACCTATGGCTTCCAGGATTTCGCGGTCGACAGCCCGATCGGCACGTTCGGGGCAACCCAGTTCGGCATAGCGTTCGGTTCCGACGGCGTCGCCCAGAATGGCAAGATCAGCTATGGCATCAAGGCTTCGGGGCTGACCGTGCCGCAGCAGCTCTTGCCGAGCTGGAGCGTGGCGCTGCTGCCCACCGATATCGACCTGAACTTTGGCGGCGCCAACATCGATCTCGACAGCATGGCGAAGAAGGCGATCGAAGCCTTTGACCTCAATCAGAATCCGCCGCTGCCGGCCGAGTTCGGCGACCAGCTCAAAGCCGACTTCCTTGCCAAGACGCCGAAGGTCGTCATCGGCCACAGCACCGTGAAGAACAAGGACATGGAAATCGCGCTGGAAGGCGAGATGACAAGCTTCGGCCAGAAACCTGACGCAAATCTCACTGTCGACGTCGCCGGCTTCGACAAGATCATGGAACATCTGCAGGAAGCAGCGAAGGCGGAGCCGGAGGTCGGGCAGTACGTGCCTGTCGCTCTCATGGCGAAGGGTTTTGCCAAGACGCTGCCGGACGGCAAGCTGGAATGGGTCATCAACACCAAGGCCGACGGCTCGGTCGCCGTCAACGGCGTCATGCTGAAGCCCGCTGACCCAGCGGTGGACGACAGCGTCGACGATGGTGACGGCTCGGACGACGAGAGCGGCGGCAGCGACAATGGTGGCAGCGACAATGGTGGCGGCGACAATGGCGGCAGCGCTAACGGCGGGGCAGGGGCTAAGCTCAATCCTTGAGGGTTTCAGCCCTCGACCAATTCCAGGAAAAGTGTAAAGCGGTTTTCCGCGCGGGAGTGCGTCAAAGCGCCTGAAGTCCCAGCGCGGCCGCGATCTTCGGCGCGGCTTGGTGCCAATCCTGGACGACGATGACATCGTCCGGGACCGACGGCAGGAACGAGCGCAGCGAATTGTCGGCCATCAGGTGGAAAAGATTTGCGTCGGCGACAGATTCCCGCACCGACGCCAGATTGGCCGGTTGGTCGTCGACGAAGACCACCGGCCGCCCGGTCTTGCCGCGCAGCCTGGCCACCGCCGGGCCCTTGGCCATTTCGGTGGTCAGCAGCGGATAGCTTAGCCCGAGGGCGTCGAGATGCGCGCGGCGAACGGCACGATGCCTGTGTGGCATGGCCGTCAGCAATATGATTTCCGCGCGGTCTCCAAGCCCCGTCAAAGCTTTCGCGGCTCCATCGGTGATGCTCTGCCAATCGGCTTGCGCGTCGAAGAAATCACCCAAAAGTGCCGCGACTTCGGGTTGTTCGATCAGCCGGCCGCTGGCCGTTTCGGCAATGTTACCGGTCAGCCGGAAGGATGCCAGCGTCAGGCCATAGCCACGCGCCTTGAGGAAATGCGGGAAAGGGCGGATGAATTCGAGCACCACGTCGTCGACGTCGAGCACGAGCAGCGGCCTGTCGTCAGCCGCCAGTTCCTCGATCTGGCGCGCGGTTTCGGGATCATCGCTCATGTGGAACGCTCGTGATTGTCATCGCCAAGCGGCAAGGCGCGCAACGCCTTGCCGACAGCCGCCGGTGGCGTGCCGGTCTCCTCGGCGAAGCGCATCAAAGTCGGCTCGTGGGCGAGAATGAATTGCAGGACGCCGGCCAGGAAACCCGGCTCGCCGGCCGCCCGGCGGATCGAATGCGCCTCTATTCCGGTGATCGCCAGAAAGCGCGGTAAAAGCTCCGGATCGGCGGCAACGAAGCCCAATGCCTTCACGGCAATGGTTTCGGCCTCTTCGCGCATTGACGCTGCGTTTGCCATCACTACCTTCGGTGTGTGGAATGAGTCTCTCCCGCAGTAATGGCAAGAGTTGGCTGCGGCAAGCCATTAGAGCGCGGCGCGCCTTTTGGATGCGCGGGAGGCGCGGCGGAATTCGTGCTGCTTTGCAGGCTACGGGTTTCCGTTTCGTCAATCATATTGTCGTATCGTGAAGCAGGGTTTGGTGCGTCCAAGGAAAGAGCGCATGACGGCCGCCTCCGGGCGGAGGACGGCCGGGACGGGATTTCGATGCCTAAGAAGGTCATGATCGTCGAGGACAATGAGCTCAATATGAAGCTCTTTCGGGACCTCATCGAAGCAAGCGGTTACGAGACGGTGCGCACCCGCAACGGTCTGGAAGCGCTCGACCTGGCGCGCCAGCACCGGCCGGACCTCATCCTGATGGACATCCAACTGCCAGAAGTGTCGGGGCTGGAAGTGACCAAATGGCTGAAGGAGGACGACGATCTGCACGTCATCCCGGTCATTGCCGTGACTGCCTTCGCGATGAAGGGCGACGAGGAGCGCATCCGCCAGGGCGGCTGCGAGGCCTATATTTCGAAGCCGATCTCGGTGCCGCGCTTCATCGAAACCATCAAATCCTATCTGGGCGATGCCTGATGTTCCCTTCCAGCCGAGCCGGAGCCTTGTGAAATGACCGCGCGGATCCTCGTCGTCGACGACATCCCTGCCAATGTCAGGCTGCTGGAGGTCCGGCTGCTGGCCGAATATTTCGAGGTGCTGACCGCCACCAACGGGCCCGACGCGATCGAGACCTGCGAGAACGGCAAGGTCGACGTCGTGCTGCTCGACGTGATGATGCCCGACATGGACGGGTTCGAGGTCTGCCGGCGGCTGAAGAGTGATCCGGCGACGTCGCACATTCCGGTGGTGATGATCACGGCGCTCGACCAGGTTTCCGATCGCGTGCGCGGGCTGGAGGCCGGCGCCGACGATTTCCTGACCAAGCCGGTCAACGATCTGCAGCTGATGACGCGCGTCAAGAGCCTGGTCCGCCTGAAGTCGTTGACCGACGAGCTTCGGCTGCGCGCCTCGACCACACGCAACATCGGCATCGAAGAACTTTTGAGCCGCAATTTCGCGTCCGAGGACACGACGCCGAAAGTGCTTTTGATCGATGAGCGCAAATCGTCGGTCGAGCGCATCGAGAAGATGTTGCGCGACCGGGCCGACCTCGACGTCACCGGCGATCCGCATGCCGGGTTCTTTCAAGCCGCCGAAACGCCCTATGAATGCGTGATGATCTCGACGGCCTTCGCCGATTTCGATCCGCTCAGGCTCTGCTCGCAATTGCGCTCGCTCGACCGCACCCGTTTCGTGCCGATCATCCTTTTGGCGGAGGAGGGCGAGGAGGAGCGCATCATCCGCGGGCTGGAACTCGGCATCAACGACTATCTGATGCGGCCGATCGACCAGCAGGAACTGACGGCGCGGCTGCGCACCCAGGTGCGCCGCAAGCGCTACAACGACCAATTGCGCGCCAGCGTTACCCAGACCATCGAAATGGCCGTGACCGACGGCCTGACCGGTCTGCACAACCGCCGCTATCTCGACAGCCATCTGCAGACGCTGTTCGACCGCGCCGTGGCGCGGCGCCGGCCGCTGTCGGTGATGATCACGGATCTCGACCGCTTCAAGTCAATCAACGACACGCACGGCCATGACGGCGGCGACGATGTGCTGCGCGAATTCGCACGGCGGCTGCGCAAGAACGTCAGGGGTATCGACCTTGCCTGCCGGTTCGGCGGCGAGGAGTTCGTGGTGGTGATGCCGGACACCGACGGCACCGTGGCCGAGAAAGTGGCCGAGCGCATCCGCGCCGAAATCGCCCAGATGCCGTTCGCCATCGGTGCCGACGGCAAGACGATCGAGGTCACCGTCAGCGTTGGCGTGTCATCGGTGCTGAAGGGCGTGGATACGGTGGCGGCGCTGATGAAGCGCGCCGATCTCGCGCTCTACGAAGCCAAGAGCGGCGGCCGCAACCGCGTCGTTGCCAAGGCGGCCTGAGGGTCCGAGCCTGATTATCCGGTCAAGCCAACAGGGTTACCCATTTACCTTAATCCAAGCGATTCGCGAGCCTTGGTTAAGAAACTGTTGATTTTCAAAAGCTCTTGCGTGAATGTGCAGGCCAAGACGAAGCCGGCACGAGGGTAGATCGCCGGCTCGGTCCCTCAGGAATACCCCATGATGCTCAGGTCCGCCGCATCTCCTGGGTCCGTGGGGTCGGCCGGCCGGCGCTGGCACATAGTGGCCTCCTCGTACCGCTGCCAAACGCCGACCGGCCCCCTTTTCCCGATATGACATTAGGAATCTGCGTCAAGCCCCGGAAGTGCCGGGGCTTTTTTGTGCGCGGCAGGGTCTGAACCTGATTTGTAACGGCTTCAGTTGCACCTCGCGCGCTATCATTTCGCAAGGTCGTGCCTTTCGCTGCCGTTCACAAAAAGTGGAGGAGAGAAGCTACCCCTCCATTTCATAGATATGGCGCACAAGGGGCTTGCGGCAAGACCCGGCTGTTCCCGTAAAACCGCGACCCAGGTCAACGGAAACGGGAGTGGCGAATGCTGGAATTGTTGCCAAGGGGCCAGCTGCCAAGAGGCCAAGTGCGTCGGGACCATGCGGTGGTGATCGCCGGAGGCGGTCCGACCGGGTTGATGTTGGCCGGCGAACTCGCGTTGGCTGGCGTCGATGTGGCCATTGTCGAGCGGCGGCCAAATCAGGAACTCATCGGTTCGCGGGCGGGTGGCCTGCACGCACGCACCATCGAGGTGCTCGACCAGCGCGGAATTGCCGACCGGTTCCTCTCGCAGGGACAGCCTTCGCCGTCCGTGGGATTTCACATGATCCGGTTGGACATCAGCGATTTTCCCACGCGGCACAACTATCTGCTGGCGCTGCGGCAAAACCATATCGAGCGGATATTGGCCGACTGGATCAGCGAGTTGGGGGTGCCGATCTATCGCGGACAGGATGTCACGGGTTTCGCACAGGATGATGGTGGCGTCGACGTCGATCTGTCCGGTGGCCGGTGCCTGAGGGCCCAGTATCTCGTCGGCTGCGACGGCGGACGCAGCATGATCCGCAAGGCGGCGGGCATCGCGTTCGACGGATGGGATCCGACGATGAGCTGGATGATCGCCGAGGTCGAGATGGCGGACGAACCTGTATTGGGTTTTCGCAGCGACGCCTACGGTATTCATGCGATCGGCAAGATTGAGGAAAGTGGCCGGGTGGGTGTCGTGCTGACCGAGAGGCAACTGACCATTGGTGGCGAACCGACGCTGCGCGATCTCAGCGAGGCGCTCGTCGCAGTGTACGGCACCGATTACGGGGTCCACAGTCCGACCTGGATTTCGCGGTTCACCGACATGACGCGCCAGGCTGCCGCCTACCGCGACAGACGTGTGCTGCTGGCCGGTGACGCCGCGCACATCCATCCCCCAATGGGCGGACAGGGCCTCAACATCGGCGTGCAGGACGCGGTCAACCTCGGATGGAAACTGGCACAGGTGGTCAAGCTGGTATCACCGGACAGCCTGCTCGACAGCTACCATGCCGAACGCCATCCGGCCGCCGCCCGCGTGCTGCGCAACGCGCTCGCGCAGGTCGCGCTTCGTCGTATGGATGCACGCACCAAGGCATTGAGCGATACCTTTGCCGAGCTGCTCGCCATGGACGGGCCACGCAAACGGATCGCCGCGGAGATGTCCGGCCTGGGTGCCCACTACGACCTCGGGGAAGGGCACGCGCTGCTTGGGCGGCGCATGCCCGATCTCGACCTGCTCACCGCCAACGGGCCGTTACGGCTGTTTACCTTGCTGCACGACGCGCGGCCGCTGCTCCTCAATTTCGGTGAACCAGGCAGGCTGGACACCGCGCCTTGGCTCGACCGCATCCGGCACATCGATGCCGGGTATGCCGGTGCCTGGGAGCTTCCTGTACTGGGAACGGTCGCTGCACCCGACGCGGTTTTGATCCGGCCCGATGGATACGTGGCCTGGGTCGGACTTGGGACGCAACAGGGCTTGGCCGATGCGCTGACCAGATGGTTCGGACCGGCTGCCGCGGCCGGGTATCCTTTTGAACGCAGCGCGTCATGACCTTCCACAGGCTGAAGACTGGTTGCCTCCTGACAAGCGATTGACAGGAGGGCCCATCTGTGCAGAAATTGGTTGGACCATTGGGCCACTTGGAGGAAGTGTGGACCAGAACAGCCTGCCACCCATTCAGACGACGGCGCGCGACGACGCCGTGCTGAAGGCATTGGTGGGTTTCGTTCGCGCCGAGGCCCTGCAGCCTGGCGAGCGACTGCCGACCGAGCGCATCCTGGCAGAACGGCTCAAGGTCAGCCGCAACACGGTGCGCGAGGCGCTGACGCGGTGGGAAGGATTGGGCCTGGTGGAACGCCGGCAAGGCAGCGGCACCTATCTCAAGGCGGCCGTCTCGCCCGACATGCTGCATCTGCCGCTGACGCTGGCGGGCGGCAATGACTTCACCAGCCTGATGCAGACGCTGGAAATCCGCCGCGCGCTGGAAGCGGAAGCGGCGGCGCTGTGCGCCGAGCGGGCAAGCCCGGCCGACATTGCCGAGATCGAACGCAAGCTCGATATCATGGAGCAGGCGTTTCGCACCCTTGACGGCATGTCGTCGGAAGAGGACTGGGAATTCCACCAGGCGATCTACCGGGTCTCCGGAAATCCGCTGTTCGAACAGATCATCGCCGCCATGCACGAACTGTTCCATCGCTTCTGGGAGCATCCGCTCGGCGTGCGCGATTTCGGCCATGCCAGCTTTCCCTATCACCGCACCATCTACGAATGCATCGCGGCACGCGATCCACGGGGCGCTCGCGCCGAGGCGCTGAAGCTCATCGCCACCGTCGAGGACGACCTGAAGCGCGGTGCGGCCAAACTCAAACTTCGGACCTGAGATGAACGAGCAGCCAGCCGGTTTCGATCAAGACTCTCTCGCCGAGGCGGCGACGCTTTTGGCGCATGACGAGCCGTTCCCAGGCGGCGCCGTCGTGCCGCCGATCTACCAGACCTCGCTGTTCACCTTCGCCAATTATGCCGAAATGGCTGATACGTTTGCCGGCAAACGAAAGCAGCCGATCTATTCGCGCGGCGACAATCCGACGGTCATGGAGTTCGAGGCGCGCGTGGCCGCGCTCGAGGGTGCCGAGGCCGCGCGCGGATTCTCCAGCGGCATGGCGGCGATCAGCGCAACCGTGCTTGCCTTCGTCGGAGCGGGCGAGCGCATCGTTGCGGTGCGCAATTGTTACGGCGATGCCTACCGGCTGTTCGAACGCCTCCTGCCGCGGCTCAACATCAAGGTCGACTATGTCGACGGCTCCGACCCGGATGCGGTCGCGGGGGCATTGCCCGGCGCCAAGCTGCTTTATCTGGAAAGCCCAACCTCGATGGTGTTCGAACTCCAGGACCTGCCGCATCTGACCCGGTTGGCCAAGGAACAGGGCATCGTCACCACCATCGACAATTCCTGGGCGACGCCGGTGTTCCAGAAGCCGATCTCGCACGGCGTCGACCTCGTGCTGCACTCGGCCTCGAAATATCTCGGCGGCCATAGCGACACCGTTGCCGGGGTGGTGGCTGGCTCGGCCGCGCACATCAAGCATATCAACGAACAGACCTATTCCTATCTCGGCGGCAAACTGTCGCCGTTCGAGGCCTGGCTGCTGCTGCGCGGCCTGCGCACGCTGCCGCTGCGCCTGCCGCACCACATGAAGAGCGGGCTTGCCATCGCCGAGCGGCTGAAGGCGCATGGCAATGTCGAGCGGGTCAACCACCCTGTCTATTCGAACCATCCGGGCAAGGCGACGCTTGCCGGCTATGGCGGGTTGTTCTCGTTCGAGGTTACCGAGGATATCGACATTCCCGTCTTCGTCGACGCGTTGAAATATTTCCGCATCGGCGTCAGCTGGGGCGGGCATGAGAGCCTGGTCGTGCCGGCCAAGGCGTCGCTGGAACAGACGCCGGGACTGAATTCGATGGCGCGCTTCGGCGTCAGCCCCCGAACCATCCGCTTCAATGTCGGATTGGAAAGTGTCGAGGATCTCTGGGCGGATGTCGCCCAGGCCTTCGAAAAAGCCAGAAAATAACAAGCGGGTTCAAAATGGGAGTCTTGAACATGAAAAAACTGACCGTCATGCTTGCCACCGTCGCGGGGCTGGCGATTTCCGCCGGAGGCGCGCTGGCCGATTCGACCCTGAAAATGGTCGAGGTGATCACCAGTCCGCCGCGCACCGAATTCCTGAAAAAGCAGATCGCCGAGTTCGAGGCGGCCAATCCTGGGGTCAAGGTCGAGCTCGTCTCGCTGCCCTGGGGCCAGGCCTTCGAAAAATTCCTCACCATGGTGCAGGCCGGCGATACGCCCGATGTGGTCGAGATGCCGGAACGCTGGATGGGGCTTTACGCCAACAACGCCCAACTCGAGGATCTCGGCCCCTATATGGCCAAATGGGACGACGCCAAGACGCTCGGCGACCGCGCCAAGCAGTTCGGCTCGACCGTGAACAACACCCAGTTCATGATCCCCTATGGCTACTATGTGAACGCGCTGTTCTGGAACAAGAAGCTGTTCAAGGAGGCCGGTCTCAACGGCCCGCCGGCAACGCTCGATGATTTCGTCGCCGATTCCAAGAAGATCTCCGCCATCCCTGGAAAGTATGGCTATTGCCTGCGCGGCGGGCCGGGCGCCTTCAACGGCATGCACATGTTCATGAACATCGCTGCCGGCAAGGGCGGCTATTTCAACGAGGACGGCACTTCGACCATCAATGAAGAGGGCTCGGTCAAGGGCCTGCAGATGCTGGCCGACATGTACAAGAACGGTCTTGCGCCGAAGGATTCCGTGAGCTGGGGCTTCAATGAGACCGTCACCGGTTTCTATTCCGGCACCTGCGCCATGCTCAACCAGGATCCGGACGCGTTGCTCGGCATCGCCGACAAGATGAGCGCCGACGACTTCGCCGTGGCGCCGCTGCCGGTCGGACCGAGCGGCAAATCCTACCCAACGCTGGGCTATGCTGGTTGGGCGATGTTCGCCAATTCCCAGCACAAGGACGACGCCTGGAAGCTGATGGCAACGCTGCTTTCGCCAAAGGACAATCTGGAATGGGCCAAGGAAGTCGGCGTCGTGCCGATCCACAAGGGCGCCGAGCAGGATCCCCATTTCAAGACCGAGCAGTTCAAGGGCTGGTTCACGGAGCTGAGCGACAGTTCCAAATATGAAATGGTGACACCGCCCACGCATCTGGAAAACCTCGGCAACTTCGTCGACCAGGTCGCCATCAAGAACTTCCAGGAAGTGCTGCTTGGCCAGAAGACGGCCAAGGACGTCGCCGATCAATGGGCTGCCTTCCTGACCAAGGAACAGCAGGACTGGCTGGCGAAGAACAAGAAGTAAGCGCCTCTTTCCTTCTCCTCGTTCACGGGGAGAAGGTGGCCCGATAGGGCCGGATGAGGGGCAGCGCTGTGTTCTGGGAAGCTGGCGCCGCCCCTCATCCGCCTGCCCGTCCCCCGCAGCAGCTGCGGAGGGTGGGCCGGGATCTTCTCCCCGTAAAACGGGGAGAAGGACGCTTGTCGCCAACGCCGTGCCCCCGGAGGACGTCCACAGCCAATGACCTATGCCGTATCCGAAATTCGATCCGCAGGGCGGCCGCGAAATAAGCGGCTCTCCTACGCGACGATCGAGCCCTGGCTCTATCTCAGCCCGGCGATCATCCTGCTGGTCGTGGTGCTGCTCGTGCCGCTGGTCATCGGCATCAGCTACTCCTTCCGCAAATTCTCGGCCTTCAAATCCGAATATGTCGGGCTCGGGCAGTATCAGGCGATGCTGTCGGATCAGGTGCTGGGTCAGGCGCTGATCAACACGCTGTGGTGGACGGTGACCAGCCTGTTCTTCCAGTTCTTCCTCGGTCTTGGCCTGGCGCTGCTGCTCGACAAGCCGTTTCGGGGCCGCAAGGCGGTGCAGGCGCTGGTCTTCCTGCCTTGGGCGGTGCCATCCTTCCTGTCGGGGCTGACCTGGGCCTGGCTGTTCAACCCGATCGTCGGTCCGCTGCCACACTGGCTGTTCGCCTTGGGGCTGAAAGCCGAACCGACCAACGTTCTCTCCGATCCCTCAACCGCCATGTGGGGGCCGATCATCGCCAATGTCTGGTTCGGCATTCCGTTCTTCGCCATCACGCTACTGGCGGCGCTGAAGTCTATCCCCTCGGAACTGCATGAGGCGGCGGCGATCGACGGCGCTTCGCCGTGGCAGCGCTTCACCAAGGTCACGCTGCCGTTCCTGGCGCCGACCATCGCCATCACGGTGATGTTGCGCACCATCTGGATCGCCACCTTCGCCGACCTGATCTTCGTCATGACCGAGGGCGGACCGGCCGGCTCGACCAACACGGTTCCGGTCTACATCTATGTCAGCGCCTTCAAGTCGTTGGACAAGGGCTATGCCTCGGCTGTGGCCGTGCTGCTGCTCGTCCTGCTTATCGCCTATGCGATCGTGCTGATCGCCATCCGCCGCTCGCTTGTGAGACACGCCTGATGATCGCTGGACGCTCAGCCCCGCAGCGCTTCTTCGGCGGCATCGGCCTGTACGCCGCGATCACCGCCTATGTGGTCTTCGCTCTGTTCCCGATCTACTGGACGCTGAAGATCTCGGTCACGCCGGAGCGGCTGCTCTATTCCGAAGGCATCACATTCTGGCCGTCGCACATGACGCTACAGAACTTCGTCACCGTACTCGAAGCCTCCGACTTTCCACGCTATTTCCTCAACAGCGTCATCGTCTCGGTGTCGACGGCGGCCCTGGTAACGGTCATCGCCACGCTCGCCGGCTACGCCATGTCGCGCTTCACCTTTCGCGGCAAGGCTGCACTGGCGCTGTTGCTCCTTTTGACCCAGACCTTTCCGCTGGTGATGGTCATTCCGCCGATCTACCGCGTGATGGGTCAGATCGGCCTGATCAACAGCCTGACCGGGCTGATCATCATCTACACCGCCTTCAACACCGCCTTCGCCACCTTCCTGATGCAGTCCTTCTTCGATGGCATCCCGAAGGATCTGGAGGAGGCGGCGATGATCGACGGCTGCACCCGCGCGCAGGCAATGCGCCGGGTGATCGTGCCGCTGACGCTGCCCGGCATGGGCGCGACGCTGGGCTTCGTCTTCACCGCCGCATGGAGCGAACTGTTGTTCGCGCTGATGTTGATTTCCAGCGACGACCAGAAGACCTTCGCCGTCGGCCTGCTCACCTTCATCGGCAAGTTCGCCGTCGATTGGGGGCAGATGATGGCGGCGTCGATCCTGGCGCTGATCCCGGTCTGCATCTTCTTCGCCTTCCTGCAACGCTATCTCGTCACCGGCCTGACCGCCGGCGCCGTCAAAGGATAGATCGATGGCCTCTGTTACACTCGAAAAGGTTCGTAAGGACTACGGCGCCGTGCGCGTCCTGCACGCGGTCGATCTTGAGATCGCCGATGGCGAGTTCGTTGTGCTGGTCGGACCGTCCGGCTGCGGCAAGTCCACGCTTTTGCGCATGATCGCAGGGCTCGAGGAAGCCTCCGGCGGCGAAATCCGCATCGGCGAGCGGCTGGTCAACGACGTGGCGCCCAAGGACCGCGACATCGCCATGGTGTTCCAGTCCTACGCGCTCTATCCGCATATGGATGTGTCGAAGAACATGGGCTTCAGCCTGATGCTGCGAAAGGCCGAGAAGCCGGCGATCGATGCGCGCGTCGATGGTGCTGCCAAGCGGCTGGGGCTCGATACGTTCCTGCAACGCTTGCCCAGGCAATTGTCCGGCGGCCAGCGCCAGCGCGTCGCCATGGGCCGTGCCATCGTGCGCGATCCCAAGGTTTTTCTCTTCGACGAGCCACTGTCGAACCTCGACGCCAAATTGCGCGTCCATATGCGCGCCGAGATCAAGGCACTGCACCAGCAGTTGAAGACCACTTCTGTCTACGTCACCCACGACCAGATCGAGGCGATGACCATGGCCGATCGCATCGTCGTCATGCATGACGGGCTGATCCAGCAAGTCGGCGCGCCGCTCGATCTCTATGACAGGCCGGCCAATATATTCGTCGCCGGCTTCATCGGCTCGCCTGGGATGAATTTCCTGCCGGCGGCGGTGAAGAAGGGCGGCAAGGTGGACGCCGTGTTGTCCGATGGCCAGAAGCTTCGGCTACCGGACGGCCTGCCGCTCAGGGATGGCGACGTCATCACCGTCGGCCTGCGCCCCGAGCATATCCGGCTGGCCGATGACGGCCCCCTGCAAGGCGAAGTGGGCGTGGTGGAGCCGCTCGGCCTGTCGACGCAGTTCTATGTCAAACTGGCCGGCCAGCAGCTTTGCGTCTTTGCCATGGGCCGCGCGGGCGTGAAGCCCGGCGACATGGTGCGGCTTGCGGCCGATCCCACGTCGCTGCATTTGTTCGATCCGAAAAGTGGCGATCGCATCGGCTGAATGAATTCATCCAGGGCTGAGGGAACTCAGCCCGGAGCCTTCCGCCTTGTAAACGAAAAACGCCGCCCGATGGGCGGCGTTTCGGCATTCCAGAGGAAAAACCCAGATTACTTGATCTTGGTTTCCTTGAATTCGACGTGCTTCTTGGCGACCGGGTCGTACTTGCGGAACGACAGCTTGTCGGTCTTGGTGCGGCTGTTCTTGCTGGTGACGTAGAAGAAACCGGTGTCGGCGGTCGACAGAAGCTTGATCTTGATGTTTGCGGCTTTGGCCATGATCTCAGTCCGTTATGTTCGTGGAGTTTTGGCCGCTGGAGCACGGGAAAACACCCGGACGCGGGAAACTTGGCGCGACACATAAAGAACGTGCCTGGAAAGTCAAGCCCGGCGGACGTGATGTGTCCCGCCCAAGCTGCACTGTATGCATATAATCAGGCGTTTTCCACCTCTGATACCGCAACCTTCTTCCAGTCTCCGGTCGTGTTCCACCAGCGATTCGGATTGGCGCGGTCGTCCGGACCCTTGGAGCGGCTGGCAAGGATCGGCTGGATGCGGATCACCGGCTCCTGATAGGAATGCGCCTGGAAAATCGCCTCGACGACGCGGGCCGCCAGCGCCTGGTCATCGGGCAATTCGAATGAAACCTCGACCGTGCCCGGGCGGCGGCGCAATTCGGTTTCGGCGCCGGCCGCGGCCCCTTCAAGCGGCCTGTAGCGTTCGATGCCGTGCGCCGACTGGTAGGCGTTGCGGTCATACTTGCCCATGGCCAGCGGTGCGATCGCAACGACCGCGTCCATGATGCGGTCGACATCGGCAGCCGGAGCCTGGAAGCTGACGAGCAGCAGGAGCGTCATTCGCAGCGAAGTGGTTTCAAAGCCGCTGTCGATCATCGGAGTGTCCTCGGTTCAGGGTGTTTTAGGACACCCTTTTAACCGGTAGCTGCTGACACGGTTCTGTCAGCAGCCTGCCGCTGCACCGTGCCGATAAACGATCGGTTGGGCTCTACAGGAGTATCTTGCGGACGAGCCGGAAGCAGACCAGGGCGATGTAGGCGGCGAAGAACAGGCCGAGCGACCAGCCAAAACCGGAGGGCCCGAAACTGTCCATGCCGATGCCGATCGCCTGCGGACCAAGCACCATGCCGACGCCATAGCAGAGCACGAAAGCGGCATTCGCCGACGCCAGTTCGTGGCCGGAAAGCTGCGAACCGAGATGGGCAAGGCCAATCGTGTACATGGCCGCGACGACACCGCCCCAGACGAAAAGCAGCGCGGCCATCAGGTGCCAGTTCGCGGCAAAGAACGGCATGAACATCGTGCCGGCGAGACCGACCGTGGCGCAGGCGAGCAGCAGATAGCGCCGGTCCGTGACGCGGTCGCTGATCATGCCGATCGGGATCTGCAACAGCACGTTGCCGAGGCCGATCATGGTCAGCAGCAGCGCCGCGTCGGCCTCGGAGTAACCGATGCGGTTGCCATAGATCGGAAACAGCGCGAAGCCGCCGGTCTCGACAGCACCGAACACAAGCACGGCGAAAGTCGCGGTCGGCACCAGCCAGATATAGCGCAGGAAATGGCTGGTTTCGCTGTCGGCCACGATGGTGGGGCTTTCGTTGCGCGCGGCCAGCACCGGTATCGCGGCGAACGTCACCAGGGCGATGATGACGCCGAACGGCCTGAAGCCGGAACTGCCGAGATGGGCGAACAGCCACGGCCCCGCGGCAAAACCGAGCGACAGGACGGTGGCATAGATGCCAAGCACAAGGCCGCGTCGGTGTGGCGGCGCCGACGTGCTGATCCAGAATTCGGACAGGATGAACAGCACGGTCAGCGCGATGTGCAGCACGATGCGCAGGGGAAACCACATCCAGAAATCAGGCGCGAAATGGAAACCGACGAAGGCCAGCGCGCCGGCGGCGATCATGGCGATCATCGTCCAGGCGACGCCGAAGCGCATGGCGAGCGGCGTGGCCAGTGGCGCCCCGGCGATCGAGGCCAGGCCGGCAACGGCCGTGTTGAGGCCGATCATCGAGGCAGAATGGCCGCGTGTTTCCAGGATGACGCTGAGCAGCGGCATGCCAAGGCCAATGGCGATACCGACGACGCTGATCGACGAAATCGCCGCCACCATCGGCAGCCAGTGTACGCGTTCGTCGCCCTTTGGTTGGGTATCGACCGTCATGAGATGCTGAATACTCTGTCTGTTTGATCTTACGCAATTCCGGACGGAAAACCGCGTCACACTTTTCCTGGAATTGCTCTAGAGAAGTTCGCGGGTGAAGCGGTTGCGGACAAGCCTGTAGAAGGGGACAGGGCCGCCCGGACGCAGCAGTGGATCATTGGCGAGCCGCTTTTCAAGCTCGTCCAGGATCATTCGGGTGATGTCGGGTATATCAGCCTGCTTGGCCTTGGCGAGCGGCAGCCAGACCAATTCCTCCAGTTCGTTGGTCGGGCCGCCATCGGCCAATTCGACGGCGACGTCGCCACGCCAGGCGCTGAAGAAGCGGGTGTCGAAGCGGCGCACCCGGTTCGGCGGTGTGATGGCGCGCGCGACGAAGCGCAACGCCTCCAGCGACGGCGCCACGCCATGTTCGACGAAACCCTGCCAATCGCGCCTGGTCGTGGCAAAGGCGCCTTTGCGGCCGATCAGCAACCCGGCTTCCTCGTAGGTCTCGCGGACCGCCGACAAAGCGATGGCACGGGCGCGGGCGTGGCTGGTGCGGCCGGGGCCGGCGGTCAGCTTGGCTTCTTCGTGCTGGTTAAGTGTGGTCGCCGTCGGGATGCGGCTGTCGGCAGGGTCGGTGCGGCCGCCCGGGAAGACGAATTTCCCTGGCATGAAAGCGTGTCCGGCATGGCGGCGTCCCATCAGCACCAGGACGTCGTCGCCCTTGCGGTCGAGCAGGATGAGCGTCGCGGCGTCACGCGGACGCAGGGGCCAGCCGCCATGCGTGGCAAGACCCTTGTCGAGCTTGTCGGCATCCGCCTTGGTCATTGCTTCCATGCGCAGGACCTAGCGGAAACTTCTTGCATGCGAAAGTAGCCCTAACGATTGGCATGTTGCGCCAGCCAACATTTCAGGCCCCGGGATGCGGCTCGATCACACCCTTTTCGCCACCAAACCCGTGCATATAGAACGCCCATTGCAATCCGATGACGGCGCCTTTGACTGGCTGCAGCAGCGCGACCGACAGAAGGATGGTCAAGGGCACCCAGATGAGGATGTGCTGCCCGGTGGACAAGGTCGAGGTCGCCTCGACACCCATGAAGGCGCCGAGCACGATGTGGCCGACGATGACGATGACGAGATAGGCGGGCAAATCGTCGGCGCGATGGTGATGAATCTCCTCGCCGCAGACGCTGCAGGTTTCGACGGTCTTGGTGAAGCCGCGGAAGAGCTTGCCTTCGCCGCAATTCGGGCAGCGGCCCAAGAGGCCCCGCTTCATCGCCGTCCACAATGGGCGGGCAATCCGGCCCGAGTGATGTTCGCCGCCAAAAACCTGTTGTTCCATCATCGTCTCCTGCCGCGCGGCCCCGGTCGCGATTGCGACGCACGGGCGCGGCCCTTGGCCTTGTGAAACGACCTGCTGGAGCCTGGCAGGGGCTTTGGGTCGGTCAACATCTCGAAGCGCATCGCTCCGGCCATCGGCGCCACCTCGACGAGCCGGACCTCGACACGGTCAGCGAGCTGGTAGCCTTTGCCCGAGCGTTCTCCGAACAGGGAGCGAGCCGTTTCGTCGTATATGTAGTAATCGCCGCCCAGAGTTGACACAGGAATGAAACCATCGGCGCCATACTGCGGCAATTGGACAAAAAGTCCTGATTTGGTGACGCCGGAGATACGGGCATCGAAGCGGTCGTTGATGCGCTCGGCGAGATAGGCGGAGATCAGCCGATCGACAGTGTCGCGCTCGGCAGCCATTGCGCGCCGTTCCGTGCCGGAGATCAACACCGCAACGTCTTCGAGGCGAACCTCCTCATCTTGCGTCAGCCCTCCGGGACCAAGACCGAGCGCGGCAATAAGCCCGCGATGCACGATCAGATCGGCATACCTGCGGATCGGCGAGGTGAAATGCGCATAGCGGCTGAGGTTGAGGCCGAAATGGCCGATGTTCTTGGGTGAATATTCGGCCTGGCTCTGCGAGCGCAGCACCACCTCGTTGACCAGCGCCTCGTTGTCGGCGCCGCGTACGCGCTCCAGAATGCCGTTGAACTGGCTGGGCCGCATCTGCGCACCACGCGCCAATGACAGGCTAAGCGTCTGCAGGAATTCGCGCAGCGATTCCTGCTTGGCCAGCGACGGGGCGTCGTGAATGCGATAGACCAGCGCCTGCTTCTTGCCCTCCAGCGTTTCGGCCGCGGCGACGTTGGCCTGGATCATGAACTCTTCGATCAGCTTGTGGGCGTCGAGCCGCTCCGGCACGATGACGCGGTCGACCGTGCCGTCCGGCTTGAGCAGGATCTTGCGCTCCGGCAGGTCGAGCTCGAGCGGCTGGCGGCTGTCGCGGCCGCGCTTGAGGATCGCGTAGGCGTCCCACAGCGGCCTCAGCACGGTGTCGAGGATCGGGCCCGTCTTGTCGTCCGGCACGCCGTCGATCGCCGACTGGGCTTGGCTGTAGGCGAGCTTGGCCGCCGACTTCATCATGACGCGGTGGAAGGAATGCCTGATCTTGCGGCCATCGGCGGAGAAGGTCATGCGCACCGCCAGCGCCGGACGATCCTGGCCCTCGCGCAGCGAGCAGAGATCGTTGGAGATGCGCTCGGGCAGCATCGGCACGACGCGATCCGGGAAATAGACCGAATTGCCGCGCTTCATGGCCTCGCGGTCGAGAGCCGTGCCGTAGCGGACATAGGCGGCGACATCGGCGATCGCGACGGTGGCGATAAAGCCGCCGAGATTTTTCTCGTCGATGTCAGGCGTGGCGAACACCGCGTCGTCATGGTCCTTGGCGTCGGCCGGATCGATGGTGATCAGCGGCAGGTCGCGCCAGTCCTCGCGATGGGCAAGCGTCGCCGGCTTCACCGCCTCGGATTCGGCAATGACATCGGCTGGAAAAATGTGCGGAATGTCGTGCGCATGAATGGCGATCATCGAGACCGCCTTTTCGCTGGTCAGCGAACCCAGCACGTTGAGCACCTTGGCGCGCGGCAGCCCGTAGCGGGAGGCGCGCGCGGGCTCGACCTCGACAAGATCGCCATTTTTGGCGCCGTTCTGGAATTCCTTGTCGACGATCAGCTCAGGCTGGCGCCGTTCCACCGGTTCGATGCGGAAGCTGCCGTCCTGAAGCACACGGAAGACACCGAGGACGGCATCCGTGCGCTTCTCGAAGATCTTCATCACCCGGCCGGTATAGGCAGGCCCCGACGGATCGTCGGTCGGAAACGTCTTGGCCAGCACGCGGTCGCCAATGCCTGGCGCTGGTCCGCTGCCCCCACGCGAAACGCGGATCGAGACCACGGGAGGCTCGCCCGGGCCGACCGCCTCGGTCGGGTGCGCCAGCAAGATACCATCGCCATCGCGGCCAAAGATGTCGAGCACGGCGACATGGGGCAGGGTGCCGACCCGGGCCAGCCGCTTGCGCTCCTTGGTCAGAACGCCTTCGTCCTGCAGATCGCGCAGGAGATCCTTCAGCCAGACGCGGTCATCGCCGCGCAGTGCGAACGCCTTGGCGATGTCGCGCTTTCCGGCGCGATCCGGGTTTTCGGCGATGTAGCGCAGGATTTCGTCACGCGAGGGCCGGTAGTTGTCCTTGACCTTGGCCCGGGTGTCGGCGGTGCGGGGATCGCCGTGGCTTCTTCCGGTGATCCTGCGCGCCACGCGTTCTACCCTTTTTTCTTCGCGGCCGGCTTCTTGGCGGCTGCCTTCTTGGTTGTGGTTTTCTTGGTTGTGGGGGCCTTGGCCGCCGCAGCCTTGCGGAACGGTTTCTTGCCGCCGCCCTTGGCTTCCTTCTCGGCTATCAGCGCCAGCGCATCCTCGATGGTCACCGATTGCGGATCCTTGCCCTTGGGCAGCGTGGCGTTGACCTTTCCGAAATTGACGTAAGGTCCGTATTTGCCGTCGCGCACGACGATCTTGCCGCCGCCGTCCGGATGGTCGCCGAGCTCCTTCAGGGCTGCCGGCGTGCCGCCGTTGCGGCCGCCCTTGCCCTTGGACTGCTTCTCGGCAATCACGGTGACGGCGCGGTTGAGGCCGATCGAGAACACGTCCTCGATGCTGTCCAGATTGGCGTAGGTGCCATCGTGCAGCACGAACGGGCCATAGCGGCCGAGCCCCGCCGAGATCATCTTGCCGGATTCGGGATGTTTGCCCACGTCGCGCGGCAGCCCCAGCAAGGCGAGCGCCTTTTCGTGATCGATGGATTCAGGCGTCCAGCCCTTGGGCAGGCTCGAGCGCTTGGCTTCCTTGCCCTCGCCGCGCTGGATATAGGGGCCGAAACGGCCTGAGCGCAGCGTGATTTCCTCCGCGGTGTAAGGATCCTTGCCGAGGATCTTGGTGCCGTCCTCGCCACCGCCATTCTCCCCGTTGGGATTGGCGGCGTCGCCGAGCTGGCGGGTGAACGAGCATTCGGGATAGTTCGAGCAGCCGACGAAAGCGCCGAACTTGCCGAGCTTCAGCGACAGATTGCCGGTGCCGCATTTCGGACAGATGCGCGGATTGGAGCCGTCCTCGCGGGCGGGGAAAACCAGCGGCGCCAGTTCCTCGTTCAGCGCATCGAGCACATCAGTGACGCGCAATTCCTTGATGTCGGCGACGGCGCCGGAAAAATCCTTCCAGAAATCGCGCAGCACGTCCTTCCAGGCGAGCTTGCCGTCGGAAATCTCGTCGAGCTTTTCCTCCAGCGATGCGGTGAAGTCGTACTCGACATAGCGCTCGAAGAAGCTTTCCAGGAAGGCCGACAGCAGGCGGCCCTTGGCCTGCGGCACCAGCCGGCGCTTGTCAATCGTGACATAGTCGCGGTCCTCGAGCGTCTTCAGGATCGCCGTGTAGGTCGAGGGACGGCCGATGCCGAGTTCTTCCAGCTTTTTGATCAGCGACGCCTCGGAATAGCGCGGCGGCGGCTCGGTCGTGTGCTGGGTGGCATTGATTGCACGGCGGGCGAGCTGCTCGCCGGCGCGGATTTCCGGCAGACGGCGGTTTTCCTCGTCTTCCGTGTCGTCGTCCTTCTGGTCGGTATAGGCGGCTATGAAGCCGTCGAAGCGGACGACCGAGCCAACGGCGCGAAGCTCGGCCGTGCGGGCGCCATTCAGCGCCTCGATCTCGACAGTGGTGCGCTCGATCTCGGCCGACTGCATCTGGCTGGCGATGGCGCGCTTCCAGATCAGCTCATAGAGCCGTGCCTGGTCGGCATCGAGATATTGCCGGACCGACGCCGGGGTGCGCATGAAATCCGTCGGGCGGATGGCCTCGTGTGCTTCCTGGGCGTTCTTGGCCTTAGTGGTGTACTGGCGCGGCTTTTCCGGCAAGTATTTCGGGCCGAATTCCTTTGCGACCGCATCGCGAGCGGCGTCGATCGCCTCGGGCGCCATCTGCACGCCGTCGGTTCGCATATAGGTGATCAGGCCGGTGGTTTCGCCACCGATCTCCATGCCCTCATAGAGCCGCTGCGCCACCTGCATGGTGCGCGTGGCCGAGAAGCCGAGACCCGACGAGGCTGCCTGCTGCAACGTCGAGGTGGTGAAGGGCGGGCCGGGGTTGCGCTTGGTCGGCTTGGCTTCGACGGACAGCGCCTTGAAGGTAGCACCCTCGAGCATTGCCTTGATGTCGTCGGCCTGCGCCTTATTGGAAATGTCGAGCTTTTGCAGCTTCTTGCGCTCGAATGCGGTCAGGCGAGCTTCGAAGGTCTCGTTGCGCGGTGTGCCGAGGATGGCAGCGATCTGCCAGTATTCCTCGCGGATGAAGCGCTCGATTTCGGATTCGCGGTCGCAGACCAGGCGCAGCGCCACGGACTGGACGCGACCGGCCGAACGGGCGCCCGGCAATTTGCGCCACAGCACCGGCGACAGCGTGAAGCCGACGAGGTAATCGAGTGCCCGGCGGGCGAGATAGGCGTCGACCAGCGGCGCATCAATCTGGCGCGGATTGGCCATCGCCTCCAGCACCGACGATTTGGTGATGGCGTTGAAGACGACGCGGCTGACTGGCTTGTCCTTCAGCGCGCGCTTCTGCTTCAGGACTTCCAGCACGTGCCAGGAGATCGCTTCGCCTTCGCGATCCGGGTCGGTGGCGAGGATCAGGCCGTCGGCATCCTTGACCGCCTTGGCGATATCGGCGAGACGCTTGCCGGACGCGGTGTCGACCGCCCAGGACATGGCGAAATCTTCATCCGGACGCACCGAGCCATCCTTGGCCGGCAAATCGCGGACATGGCCGAACGAGGCCAGAACCTTGTAGTTCCTGCCCAGGTATTTGTTAATTGTCTTCGCTTTGGCCGGCGATTCGACGACGACGACGTCCATGAGGTCTCATATCAGCTGTGATGCGGCAGAAGAATTCCGCTGCGCGCGACGAAATCTCGGTTCTGTTCGTCGCTCACATGGCCGCGCTTTTGCATCCGGTCAAGGGGAAGGGGCCAAATTGCAGAGGTGCCGGCAGCAATACACTCTTAGAGTGTATGGAGAAAATCACAGAATTTCGGTCAAGGCGACGGCGGTCGGGAGTCGGCGGAAACGGCCGCTTCAAACTCCGGGCGAGTCGTGGAAAGCCGTTCGCTCGCCTGCCGTCGATCGATGCTGGCCGCCGGCTGAACAGAGGAATGCGGCGAGCAGCTTGCCCGCCCGCGGGCAGGGAGCAGGGGCAGGCCTAATCGGCCTTGACGACGTGCCAGACACCGGCGACGCCATCACCGCTCATGTCGCCGGTCTTCTTGTCCTTGATGAAGGTGTAGACGGGCTTGCCGTCATAGGCCCACATCTTGGTGCCGTCGGTGCGATCGACAACGCTCCATTCGTCGCCGGCCTTGGCGCCGGCCTTCGCCTTCAGCGGCGGCCAATTGGTGGCGCATTTGTCGTAGCAATTGCTCTTGCCTTTCTCGTCCTTGTCATAGGTGTAAAGCGTCATGCCTTTGGCATCGGTATAAATCCTGGTGCCGCCGACATCGGCTTCCTTCCACGCCTCTGCGGCAAAGGAGGCGGCGGTGCTGAGCAGAAGCGCGGCCAGCGCTGCGGTTGTCGTTTTCATGGAAATCTCCGTGGCTGTTATTCGCAGGCGCGCGGAAAGTCGCGGCCTCGTTGTGTCAACGCCCTGCGCATGTGCTTTCTTCCCCGGCCCGCGATGACTTGCCTCACGATGGTGATTGGCGGACAAACCCGTGTGCAGCTATATCGTCGCCAAACAGTCGGAGCTTTGAAATGGCATTGGATATCGGCTATGTCAGCGCGGTCGGGGCGGGGGCCATCTCGTTTCTGTCGCCATGCGTGCTGCCGCTGGTGCCGCCCTATCTCTGCTACATGGCCGGCGTGTCGGTCGACGATTTTCGCGGCAATGCGGGCGCGACGGCCCGCGAAGGCGCGCGCGGCGCGCTGCTTTATTCCTCGATCGCCTTCGTGCTCGGTTTTTCGACCGTGTTCGTCGCGCTCGGTGCCGGCGC
>NZ_JAPYKP010000087.1:0-23615 GCF_037179725.1 Mesorhizobium sp. Cs1321R2N1
GCCTGCCAGTGCCTGATTGCAGCCGCAGCGCAGAACATCAAGAAAATCGCCCTTTGCCAGTGGCCAAAGCCAAGAACCGGCTTCGCCTGAGGCCCAAGAACCACCCGGTGTGCCTCCTGCGCCATCCCGTCAAATTATCCTGACACCACAATCGCAAATCCATTCAGTCCCATAAAACAAAACCCCGCCGAAATTCGACGGGGGTTTGTCAGCAGTCTGAGCCGGGCAAGCCCGGCTTTTCTGGTCTTTTGCAAATTAAATGCGCTTAGTTGACGGCGTCCTTGAGGCCTTTGCCGGCCGAGAACTTCGGCACGGTGCGCGCCGGGATCTGAACTTCGGCGCCGGTCTGGGGGTTGCGGCCGGTGGATGCAGCGCGCTTTGACACGGTGAAATTGCCAAAGCCGACAAGCCGGACATCGCCGCCCTTCTTCAGTTCGCCGGAGATGACAGAAAACACTGCATCGACCGCCGACTGCGCGTCACCCTTCGAAATGCTCGCGGCGTCGGCGACAGCGGACACCAGTTCGTTCTTGTTCATAAAAATTCCCTTCCATGAGAACACCGGAACTTACGACTCATCCGGCAGGAAACGGACTTTAGAAAGAAGCGTTGCCGCAACCAAGTCGAAAAGGCAGGAAAAAAGCGGAAAAAGCCCGGAATTCCGGGGTTTTTCACATGAAAAAGCCGGGCGCGAGGCCCGGCTTTCTGTTTGTGCGCTGCAACTTTAGAAAAAACTAATGCGCAAGCGACTTTCCGGCATCGTCGGCACTGTCGGTCGTGGCCGGCGGATTCACCGGCTCGACCCATTCGATCGGCTCCGGCATCCGCACCAGCGCGTGGCGCAACACCTCACCGACGCGTGAGACCGGAATGATTTCCATGCCGTTCTTCACGTTGTCCGGAATCTCCGCCAGATCCTTGGCGTTGTCTTCCGGGATCAGCACCTTCTTGATGCCGCCGCGCAGCGCGGCGAGCAGCTTCTCCTTGAGGCCACCGATCGGCAAGATGCGGCCGCGAAGCGTTATCTCGCCAGTCATCGCCACATCGGCCCGAACCGGAATACCCGTCAGCACCGACACAATGGCCGTAGCCATGGCCGCGCCCGCGGACGGGCCGTCCTTCGGCGTTGCGCCTTCCGGCAAGTGAACGTGGATGTCGCGCTTGTCGAACAGCGGCGGCTCGATGCCGAAATCGATGGCGCGCGAGCGGACATAGGAGGCCGCCGCCGAAATCGATTCCTTCATCACGTCGCGCAGATTGCCGGTCACCGTCATGCGGCCCTTGCCGGGCATCATGACACCTTCGACCGTCAGCAGCTCGCCGCCGACCTCCGTCCAGGCAAGACCGGTGACGACACCGACCTGATCGTCAGCCTCGACCTGGCCGAAGCGGTAGCGCTGAACACCGAGATAGTCGGCGAGGTTCGCCGCAGTGATGCTCACCGTCTTCTTCTTCGTCTTCAGGATCTCGGTCACCGCCTTGCGCCCGAGCTTCATCAGCTCGCGCTCCAGGCTTCTGACGCCCGCTTCACGGGTGTAGGTCTGGATGATGGCGCGGATCGCGTCCTCACCGACGGAGAACTCCTTCGGCTGCAGCGCGTGATCGCGGATCACCTTCGGCATCAGGTGCCGCTTGGCAATCTCGATCTTCTCGTCCTCGGTGTAGCCGGCGATACGGATGATCTCCATGCGGTCCATCAGGGGCGCAGGGATGTTCAGCGTGTTGGCCGTCGTCACGAACATCACGCTCGACAGGTCGTATTCGACCTCGAGGTAATGATCCATGAACGTCGAGTTCTGTTCGGGATCGAGCACCTCGAGCAGGGCCGACGACGGATCGCCACGGAAGTCCTGGCCCATCTTGTCGATCTCGTCGAGCAGGAAGAGCGGGTTGGACTTCTTTGCCTTCTTCATCGACTGGATGACCTTGCCGGGCATCGAGCCGATATAGGTGCGCCGGTGACCACGGATCTCGGCTTCGTCACGCACGCCGCCGAGCGCCATGCGGATGAACTCGCGACCGGTTGCCTTGGCGATCGACTTGCCGAGCGAGGTCTTGCCGACACCGGGAGGGCCGACGAGGCACAGGATCGGCCCCTTCAGCTTCTTCTGGCGGCTTTGCACGGCAAGGTACTCGACGATGCGGTCCTTGACCTTGTCGAGGCCGAAGTGATCGGTGTCGAGGACGTTCTGCGCGTAGGCCAGGTCCTGCTTGACCTTGGAGTTCTTGCCCCACGGGATCGACAGCAGCCAATCGAGATAGTTGCGCACGACCGTCGATTCAGCCGACATCGGCGACATCGTCCTGAGCTTCTTCAATTCGGCTTCCGCCTTTTCGCGAGCCTCCTTGGAGAGCTTGGTTTTCTTGATGCGCGCCTCGATCTCGGCGGCCTCGTCGCGGCCGTCCTCGCCTTCGCCGAGTTCCTTCTGGATCGCCTTCATCTGCTCGTTGAGGTAGTATTCGCGCTGCGTCTTCTCCATCTGGCGCTTGACGCGCGAGCGGATGCGCTTCTCCACCTGCAGGACGGAGATTTCGGCTTCCATGAAGCCCATCGCCTTTTCCAGCCGCTCCTTAACGGAAAGCGTGGCCAGCATTTCCTGCTTTTCAGGGATCTTGATGGCGAGATGCGAGGCAACCGTGTCGGCGAGCTTGGAATAGTCGTCGATCTGGCTTGCGGCACCCACCACTTCGGGCGAGATCTTCTTGTTCAGCTTGACGTAGTTCTCGAAGTCGGTGACGACCGAGCGGGCAAGGGCCTCGACCTCTACCTCTTCCTCTTCCGGCTCGACCAGCGCCGCGGCCTTGGCCTCGTGGAAGTCGGGACGGTCGGTGAAGGAGACGATTTTCGCACGCGAGGCGCCCTCGACCAGAACCTTGACGGTGCCGTCGGGCAGCTTCAGCAATTGCAGCACATTGGCGAGCGTGCCGATGTCGAAGATCGCATCGGGCTCGGGATCGTCATCGGCGGCATTCATCTGGGTGGCAAGCAGGATCTGCTTTTCCTGACCCATCACCTCTTCCAGCGCCTTGATCGACTTTTCACGCCCGACGAAGAGCGGAACGATCATGTGCGGGAACACCACGATGTCGCGCAGTGGGAGGACTGCGAAGACGCCGTCGCTGGGAGCCTTGGATATTTTGGCCATTGTCCAACCTTTCATGTCGCGGCCACCATCAGGCCAACCGCGAATCTCATATTAACGACCGGGGATCGTTCCGCCTACCACCGTTTATGACGGGAGTTTTACAGCACAGAAATCGGGCACCTCGGCCTTCTCGTGTTAGGTGGAGGCAGGCGGGCCAAAGATCAAGAGTTAACATGGTCCGCAATCCATTCCATCGCGAAGGTGTGCCGGTTCCTCACAGCAAAACGGCGCCGCATGGGCGCCGTTCCACAAAAATATAGGGCCAAGTGCCATATCAGGCGCTGACATTGCCCTTCTTTTCCTTCTGTTCGGAATAGATGTAGAGCGGCCGGGCGCTGCCGGTCACCACCTCTTCCGAAATCACCACCTCGCGCACGCCTTCGAGCGCGGGCAGTTCGAACATCGTGTCGAGCAGGATCGCTTCCATGATCGAACGCAGGCCGCGCGCGCCGGTCTTGCGCTCAATGGCGCGCTTGGCGATCGCCGAAAGCGCGTTCTCGTGGAAGGTCAGGTCGACATTTTCCATCTCGAACAGGCGCTGATACTGCTTGACCAGCGCGTTCTTCGGCTCGGTCAGGATCTGGATCAATGCCGGCTCGTCGAGATCTTCGAGCGTCGCCAGGACCGGCAGACGACCGACGAATTCCGGAATGAGGCCGAATTTCAACAGATCCTCGGGCTCGACCAGGCGGAAAACGTCACCAGTGCGGCGATCCTCCGGCGACGCGACGATGGCGCCGAAACCGATCGAGGTTTTCCTGCCACGGTCCGAGATGATCTTGTCCAGCCCGGCGAAGGCGCCGCCGCAGATGAACAGGATGTTGGCGGTGTCGACCTGCAGGAATTCCTGCTGCGGGTGCTTGCGGCCGCCCTGCGGCGGCACGGAGGCGACCGTGCCTTCCATGATCTTGAGCAGCGCCTGCTGCACGCCCTCGCCCGACACGTCGCGGGTGATCGAGGGATTGTCGGACTTGCGCGAAATCTTGTCGATTTCGTCGATGTAGACGATGCCGCGCTGGGCGCGCTCGACATTGTAGTCGGCCGACTGCAACAGCTTCAGGATGATGTTCTCGACGTCCTCGCCGACGTAACCGGCCTCGGTCAGCGTCGTGGCGTCCGCCATGGTGAAGGGCACGTCGATGATGCGGGCCAGCGTCTGCGCGAGCAGCGTCTTGCCGCAGCCGGTCGGGCCGATCAGCAGGATATTGGACTTGGCCAGCTCGACGTCGTTGTTCTTGCCGGCATGCGCGAGGCGCTTGTAGTGGTTGTGGACCGCCACCGACAGCACGCGCTTGGCGTAGGGCTGGCCGATGACGTAGTCGTCGAGAACCTTGAGGATCTCCTGCGGGGTCGGCACGCCCTCGCGCGACTTCACCATCGAGGTCTTGTTCTCCTCGCGGATGATGTCCATGCACAGCTCGACGCACTCGTCGCAGATGAACACCGTTGGGCCGGCGATCAGCTTGCGCACCTCGTGCTGGCTTTTGCCGCAAAACGAGCAATAGAGCGTGTTCTTGGAATCACCGCTGTTGTTGCCGACCTTGCTCATTTTCATGTCCTTTCATGGCCGCCCGCCGATGGTCTGGCTGAAAGGGCGCATACTCTATTTATCGCGGGAATCCGCCGCCGCCAGTCTTCCGGCTCCCGCAACGTATTCCGTACGAAACACAAATCAGAAAACGTGGCAATGATTCGCAGCTTCCCCACGCAAAGCTAAGCCGTCGAAAATCAACATAGCCTTAACGTAGGCAATCCCGACCTCCGAGGGAACAGCCAATTGTGGCCGAAATGACGCAAGACACGCCAAAAGCGCGTGATGGTGCCATCCAACTGCCAACTAGCCTTTATGCCAACGCCCCCTCGGCCGCCTCGCGCGACGAAATGACCTTGTCGATCAGGCCGAAATCCTTGGCCTCGTCGGCAGTCATGAAATGGTCGCGGTCGAGCGTCTTCTCGATCTCGTCATAGCTCTTGCCGGTGTGCTTGACATAGACCTCGTTGAGGCGACGCTTCAGCTTGATGATGTCCTGGGCGTGACGCTCGATATCGGACGCCTGGCCCTGGAAGCCGCCGGACGGCTGGTGAACCATGATGCGGGCGTTCGGCGTCGCGAAACGCATGTCCTTGTGACCGGCGGTCAGCAGCAGCGAGCCCATCGAGGCCGCCTGGCCGATGCACAACGTCGACACGGCCGGCTTGATGAACTGCATGGTGTCGTAGATCGCCATGCCCGATGTGACGACGCCGCCTGGCGAATTGATGTAGAGGTTGATTTCCTTCTTCGGGTTCTCGGCTTCGAGGAACAGGAGCTGAGCGCAGACCAGCGTCGCCATGCCGTCCTCGACCGGACCTGTGATGAAAATGATGCGCTCCTTGAGGAGGCGCGAGAAAATGTCGTAGGCCCGCTCGCCGCGATTGGTCTGTTCGACCACCATCGGAACGAGGTTCATGTAGGTTTCGACGGGATTCTTCATCAGTTATCTCTTGTCTCGCGGTGGGATTCCGGCGCCGGACAGGCTGGCAGCTCGGGCAGAATCGGTTCTGGATCGTCAAGATGTAAATAGGATGCCGGCTCATCCTTGTGCAAGGCCGACCCGTCCTAGCCATCTGGGTAAGTCGAATCAAGCTTCCGGGCAAGGATTAGCAGCAGCTGATGCCACACCGACCCGAAATACCGAGCCGGCCCCCGCCAGGTAGCAGTTTCTTAACCTCGTCACTTAACGAAATGCGCCGAAACCGCTTTTCTCCGCAACGGCCTCCCCTACAATTCAACGTTGAACTTGCGGCTTTGTTTTTATGCATGTCGTTGCCCCAAAACCGAGGTTCACTTTTGGGCGCCATGCAATAGAGTTCAAACGGGGGAGTGTCATGGTCGGGAAAACCGCATGCTTCGCCATTGCCGGGCTGACCCTGCTCGGCTCGATTTCGCAAACGGCGGCAGGCGGCCGCGCCGTCGAATGCTACGAGCCCGTCCGCACACCGGCCGTTTACGACACCGTCTACGAAGACATCATGGTCAGCCCTCCCGGCCAGCAGATCGTCGACTATGATCCGCCGATCTATGGCACCCGTGAGCGTGTGGTGATGACCGTTCCGGCACAAGTTCAATATGAAGTGGTCCCGGCAATCACCCGGACCATCTACCGCACCGTCAGGGTCGATGGCGGCGGCTACTCCTGGGAATGGCGCGTCATCCATGGCCGCCGGGTGCTGTGCAAGGTCTGGCACAAGGCACGCTACGAACGCGTCGCCGAGACGGTGGTGATCCAGCCCGAGCGAACGCGGCGCGTCGTCATTCCGGCGCAATATGACAGCATCGCCGAGGAGGTGCTGGTGCGGCCCGAGCAAAGGCGCGTCATCGATATTCCCGCCGCCTACCAGACCGTCCTGCGGCGCGTGCTGGTCAGGGAAGGCTCATCCGGCTGGAGGCGGGTGCATATTCCCAGATATTGCCGGGACTGAGCCTAGGCCACCTCGGCCCGCAGCCAAGCTTTCAGGCTGGTGACATCGCCTTCGCCGACAGCTTTCCCAACACGGCGCCCGACGGCGGCGCCAAATTTGTAGCCGTGGCCCGAGCACGCGGAGACGACCAGGCACTTGCCTGTCTCATGCGCCAGGAATTTCTCGTCTGGCGTGAAGGTGTAGGCGCAGGTAACCACTTCGGTCACCTTGTACTCCTCGATCCGGGCGATCGGCGGCGAAAACAGGTTGCGGATCGCCTCGCCCTCGCCCGGCACCGGCTCGCGATTCCAGTCGGCGTCGCTGGTCGGCACCTTGTGCAGGCCTGAGCCGAATTTCATGCCCGCGCCACGGGTGGGCGGGATCATGTAGCCGTCGGTCTTGCCGCCGACATCGAGAATGACGGGCGCCGCCTCCCAGGCCGCCTTGAGGTCGGCGGGGGGTTCGACATAGGCGAGCGCGGTGCGAAAGGTCTTCAATTCGCCGCCGAGTTCGGGGAATAGCTTCAGCACCCAGGCGCCGGCGGCAACGACTATGCGGTCTGCCTGCATCGTCTCGCCGCTTTCCAGCACGATATGGCCGGCCTCGGCATCGATCTCCGTCACCTTGCTGTGCTCGTAGACGTTGGCTCCGTTGGCGCGCAGCCAGTTGGCGAGCCCCGCCGCTATTCCGCGGCAATGCAGCGCGCCGCCTTCCCTGGAGAAATAGGCATAGCGGAACGAGCCGGCCTCAAGGAACGGCCAGCGCTTCACGGCAGCGTCCGGCTCCAGCAGTTCGAAAGGGAAATTCCCCTCTTCCAGGCCCTCGCGGTATTCCTCGGCCTCATCGCCGGGCTCGCGCGAAACGCAGACGAATCCGCGCGCATCGAGGTGGTTCTCGCCGAGATCGGCCCACATCTCGTCCCAGGCCTCATAGGCTTCGGTGATCAGTCGCCCATAGCCGGTTCCAGCGCGGTAGGCGCGGCGGATGATACGATGATGATCGCCCGATGCCGCCAGCGGATTGGGAATCGGCCCCTGCTCGACGATCGACACGGCGTGGCCCGCCTTGACCAGCGACCACGCGGTGGAGAGACCGGCGATACCCGCGCCGACAACGATCACATTCATCCGTTCAGACTTTCCGCAACCTTATGGCTGGCTCAATGCATCGGGCTGTCGGACGCAACATACGGTCTGGAACCGGGCTGGCAAGCCGCGCTATGGGTCTGGCATGACCAAATCGACGCTCCCGTATCTGGCCTTTGATCCAGCCACTCGCCGGCTCAGGCTCGAACCGCGCGAACCGGCTTTCTTCCTGAACCCGTACGAGGCCTACGGCTTCCTGCACGACGCGTCGAATGCATTCTTCTGGGAAGAGTTCGGCTTCTGGTGTTTTGGCGGCTTTGGCGATGTCAACAGACTGCTGCGCGACCGCCGTTTCGGCCGCCAGAACCCGGCAGGCATCCCAGACAGCCGCGGTGTCGGCCAAGACAGGACCCATCTCAAGGCATTTGACGGCATCGAAGCCAACTCGATGCTGGAACTGGAGCCGCCGGTGCACACGCGGCTGAGGACATTGGTCAACCGTGCCTTCGTCTCGCGTCAGGTCGAACGGGTGCGGCCGCGTGTCGAGGCACTCGCCAACGAATTGATCGATCGTTTCGAACCTGGCAAGGCCGTTGACCTCCTGCCGGCCTTCGCCTCCCCGCTGCCGATCACCATCATCGCCGAAATGCTCGGCGTGCCGGTGGAGATAGGCCCGCAACTGCTCGACTGGTCGCATCGGATGGTCGCCATGTATATCCATGGCCGCACCCGCGAGACCGAGGACACGGCCAACCGTGCCGCGGGCGAATTCTCCGACTTCCTGCGTGGCTACGTGACCGAGCGGCGCAAGAAGCCGGGCGATGACTTGCTGTCGCTGCTGATCTCGGCCCAGGAAGACGGCCAGAAACTGTCCGAGGACGAACTGGTCTCCTCGGCCATCCTGTTGCTCAACGCCGGCCATGAAGCGACCGTGCACCAGACCGGCAACGCCATCCATTCCATCCTGGCACAAGGCGGCGACCCGCGCCGCTTCTTCACCTCACCGAAAGCGACAGCAGCGACGGTCGAGGAATGCCTGCGCTTCGACGCGCCGCTGCACATGTTCATGCGCTATGCCTATGAGGAGATCGAAATCGCGCCCGGCATCGTCGTGCGGCCGGGCCAGACGATCGGACTTTTGCTTGGCATGGCCAATCATGACCCGCACGCCTTTGCCGAACCGCAGGCCTTCCGGCAAGAGCGCACCGACCAGAAGAACGTGTCTTTCGGCGCCGGTATCCATTTCTGCATCGGCGCGCCGCTCGCCCGCCTCGAACTGCAGGTTTCGCTGAAGACTTTGTTCGAGCGGCACCCGCGACTGCATCTTGCCGAACAGCCCCGCTTCCGCGACACTTACCACTTCCATGGGCTGGAGGCGCTCTCCGTGCGCTTCTGACCGTGGTGGGCTGGGGCTTTTCGAGAGGCGCGATCGCGCTCGCCGTGACGATTCTGCTCGGCTGCATGGCTGACGCCGTGGCCCAGCAGCCGGAGAATATCCGGCGGCAAGATGATCAAAGCTTGATCACATACTCCTTGCGAGTCGTTTCAAGCACTTCCCAGCTTCCCCTGAAGCCCGGCCGCAGCACGAAGCTGTCGCCGGCCTTGACGGTGCGCGCTTCCCCACCCTCTTCCGCGATCACCGAGACGCCTGAGAGAATGTGGCAGAATTCCCATTCGTCATAGACGATGCGCCATTTGCCGGGGGTCGATTCCCAGATGCCGGCATAGAGGCCGCCGTCGCGCTCCTCGACGTTCCAGGTGCGGAATTTCGGATCGCCCGAGATCAGACGATCCGGCGCGGGCGCTCCGGATTCGGGCACGACGCTTTTGGTGTCGACGGAAAGAAACGCGGTCATATCAGGTCAGACCTTGGCGAGTGCCTGTTCGAGGTCGGCGACAATGTCGGTGACATCCTCGATGCCGATGGACAGCCGCACAGTGTCCGGGCCAGCGCCGGCCTTGACCTTCTGCTCGTCGGAAAGCTGGCGGTGCGTGGTCGACGCCGGGTGGATGACCAGCGACTTGGTGTCGCCGACATTGGCCAGATGCGAGAAGAGCTCGAGTGCTTCGACGAACTTGATGCCAGCCTCGTAGCCGCCCTTGAGGCCGAAGGTAAAGACGGCGCCGGCGCCTTCAGGCGAGTATTTCTTCTGCAACGCATTGTTCTTGTCGCTGGGCAGGCCGGGATAATTCACCCAGGCGACCTTGGGGTGGTTGGACAGCCAGCCGGCGACCGTGATCGCGTTGTCGCAGTGCCGCTGCATGCGCAGCGGCAAGGTTTCGAGGCCGGTGAGGATAAGGAAGGCATTGAACGGCGAGATCGCCGGGCCGAGATCGCGCAGGCCGAGCACACGGGCGGCGATGGCGAAAGCGAAATTGCCAAAGGTTTCGTGCAGCACGAGGCCGCCATATTCGGGGCGCGGCTCCGACAGCATCGGGTACTTGCCCGACTTCGACCAGTCGAAGGTGCCGCCGTCGACAATGACGCCGCCGATCGAGTTGCCGTGGCCGCCCATGAACTTGGTCAGCGAATGGACGACGATATCGGCGCCGTGCTCGATCGGGCGGATGAGGTAGGGCGAGGCGAGCGTGTTGTCGACGATCAGCGGCAGGCCATGCTTGCGGGCGATGTCGCCGATCTTCCCGATATCGACGAAGGTGCCGCCCGGATTGGCCAGGCTCTCGATGAAGATCGCCTTGGTCCTGTCGTCGATCTGGTTCTCGAAGGTCGAGAGATCATTGGTGTCGGCCCAGCGTACCTCCCAGCCATAATTCTTGAAGGCATGGCCGAACTGGTTGATCGAACCACCGTAAAGCTTGTTGGCGGCGACGAAATTGTCGCCGGGCTGCATCAGATTGTGGAACACGATGACCTGCGCGGCATGGCCGGATGCAACCGCAAGCGCAGCGGTGCCGCCCTCGAGAGCCGCGACGCGCTCTTCGAGCACTGCCTGGGTGGGATTCATGATGCGGGTGTAGATGTTGCCGAACGCCTGCAGCCCGAACAGCGAAGCGGCGTGGTCGGCGTCATCGAAGACGAAGGAGGTCGTCTGGTAGATCGGCGTGGCGCGCGCGCCGGTGGCCGGATCGGGCTTGGCGCCGGCGTGGACCGCGAGCGTGTTGAAACCGGGCGAACGGGTCACTGAAACCTCCCTTTGAAACTTTTAATTGGCGGGGCATTCTTGGCGAAGCGCGGCCTGGAATGCAAAGAAGAAAATACCTTTCGGCGTGCGATCCGCGATGAACGCACGGGAAACTCAATCGCTTCCCGAAAAAATTTTGCGCACCGGCAGTTGACTGGAATCTTTTGCGAAAAAGCGATCCCGGATCACGTCACTTCTGGCGCACGCCAAAACTCTGGAAGCCCTGGCGCATAAGCGGCTTTTTCGACGACAGGACGCCGGAGTTGACGCCGGTCCAGCCGATCTCGCCGGAGAGCTTGCCATATTCGATCTTGGGGCAGCGGTTCATCACCACCTTGATGCCGGCGGCTTCGGCGCGGGCGGCTGCCTCGTCATGGCGCACGCCAAGCTGCATCCAGATGACTTTCGGCAAGGGATCGAGCGCCAGCACCTCGTCGACGATACCGGGAACCGCGGCTGCATTGCGGAAGACATCGACCATGTCGATCGGCTCCGGGATGTCGGCCAGCCTGGCATAGGTCATCCGGCCGAGGATTTCCTTGCCGGCCTGGCCGGGATTGATCGGGAACACCGAAAACCCCTTGGCCAGCAGATATTTCAGCACGAAATAGCTCGGCCTGACATCATTGGCCGACGCGCCGACCATGGCGACGGTCTTCACCGCATTGAGGATGCCGCCGATATAGGTGTTGTCGTAGCTATCGTGGTTCATGCCTCGTCCTCATACAACGCCTCAGCGAGAAAACCATCCGGGTCATTGCTGAAATCGCGCAGCATGCGGAAGTGGTCGGTATCACGAAAATCAGAGGGCTCGAGCCCGAAGCGGCTGATGCGGAACAGTTGCGCGCCGGGACAGGCCATCAGCAGCGGCGAATGGGTCGCCATGATCACTTGCGCTGTGCCCGACTGGTCCATGCGCCGAAGCATCTTCAGCAATTCGATCTGGCGCGTCGGTGAAAGCGCGCTTTCGGGCTCGTCGAGAATATAGATGCCTTGCCTGCGGCAGCGCTCCTCGAAGAAGCGGATGAAGCCTTCGCCATGCGACCAGGACAGGAAATCCGGCGGCGACGGCTTGAACGGGTCCTCCAGCGCCGCCTGATCGAGGTAGCGGGCCACGGAGTAAAAGGATTCAGCACGAAAGAACCAGCCGGCGGTGACTTTTGGCAACCAGTGGCCACGGAATGTGTTCGCCAGTGCGGCTCCACTCTTGTCGATGGCACTGGAGTGGTCGACCGGACGGTAGCCTTTGCCACCGCCGGCCTCGTCATAGCCGGCCAGCGCGCCGATCGCCTCGAGCAGCGTGGATTTACCGGTGCCGTTCTCGCCGACGATGATGGTGATGGGCGTGGCGAATTCGAGCTCGAACTCGTGGCCGCGAAACAGCGGCAGGTTCCAAAGGTATTTCTCCCAGTCCGTCACGCGCTCCGGGTCGAGCAGAATGCGCTTGAGATACGGTGCCTTGAGCCGTGTCAGCTGCTTGCGATAAGCCATCAATCAGGCAGCGAAATCGTGCCGTCTTCCGCGATCGGGAAGGCCGGATTGTGCGCCACTTCCCAAACATGCCCGTCTGCATCGGCGAAGTACCCATACCAGCCTCCCCAGAAGGCACGGTCGGCCGGCTTGACGATACGCCCGCCGGCCTTCTCGGCCATGGCGAGCACCTCGTCGACTTCGGCGTCCGAGCGGGTGTTGTAGGCGAGATAGACGGCCGAGGGCGCTTGGGCGAAGGTGATGCCCGAATCCTCCTCGGCGCTGGCGCGCGGGAACAGACCGAGGATGGCGCCGCCCATTTGGAAAAAGGCGACACCGTCGGTGATGCCCGCGTGGCGCCTCAGACCCATCGCCTCGTAGAAACGCACGGCGCGATCCAAATTGTCGGTGGCGATGGTGATGATGGAGATGCGCGGTTCCATGATCCTCGTCCTATTCGTCCGTCCACTCCGGCTTGCGTTTGCCGATGAAAGCACCAATGCCCTCTTCCGCGTCCCGCGCCAGCATGTTCTCGACCATGACGCGGCCGGTATAGGCGTAGGCATCCGCCAAGCCCATCTCGGCCTGAGCGTAAAAAGCTTCCTTGCCGGTCTTCACCACCAAGGAGGATTTGGAAGCAATGGTTTGGGCGTATTTGGTGACAATCTGATTCAGGTACTCGCGCGGCACGACGCGGTTGACGAGGCCGAATTCCTTCGCCGTTGCGGCGTCGATCGTCTCGCCGGTCAAGAGCATCTCCATCGCCTGCTTGCGCGAGACGTTGCGCGACAGCGCCACCATCGGCGTCGAACAGAACAGGCCGATATTGACGCCCGGCGTGCAGAAGGTCGCCTCATGCGAGGCGATCGCAAGGTCGCAACTGGCGACCAGTTGCAGGCCGGCGGCTGTCGCCAGGCCGTCGACCTCGGCGATGACAGGCAGGGGATGGCGCACGATGGTCTGCATCAGGGTCGCGCAAGCGGCAAACGTCTCTTCGAAGAAGGCCTTGCCGTGATCGGCCTCGGCGCGCCGCGCGGTCATTTCCTTGAGGTCGTGGCCGGCGCAAAACACCTTGCCGGCCGCCGACAGCACGATGACGCGAACGGCTTTGTCGGCCTTGGCGCGGTCGAGTTCCGCCGTCAGCGCCGCCATCACAGCCAGCGACAGGGCGTTGGCGGGCGGATTGGCGAGCGTCAGGCGCAGCACGCCGTTATCCAGCCTCGTCGTGACCGGGCCCTCGTCGGCGGCAGCAGGCTTGATGGCAAGGATTTCGGCCATGGCTAAGGTCTCCGCGATTCCGGTCGTGCTGGCACAGTATCTAATATCGGATCGGCTTTCGTCCAACACCCATTGCTTGCGCCAGGATCGCTTGCGCCGGGATGAAGGTGTTGCCAGAAATGCCGCGCTGCGTTCATACAAGCCTGGCACAAAACGAGAGGCCGACATGCCCGCCCAGAACAATCTCAAGCCCGTGCTGACCGCAGCGCAAGTCAATGTGCTGATGGAGACCGTCTATCCCCAACTCAACGAACAGTTCAAATATTACGAGGCGATCGACGTGTTCCCAGGCGGCTGCATTGTGCGGCTCAACGCCGGCGAGCGGCACCTGCGTCCTGGCGGAACTGTATCCGGTCCGTCGCTGTTCACGCTGGCCGACATTGGCGGATATGTCTGTGTGCTTTCCCACGCCGGGCCGGACGCGCTTTCTGTTACCGTCAACCTCGACATCAACTTCGTCCGCAAGGCCGAGGCCGGGCCGATCGATGGTCATTGCCGCATCCTGAAGCTGGGAAAGAGCCTGATGGTGTTCGACATCGACATCGTCGCCGGCCCGGGTGGACACACGATCGCGCATGCCACGGGCACCTATTCGATCCCGCCGCAGCGCGCCACTGATGTGGTAAAATAATACCTTTAGATCAACATATTGTTTTTACAGAATTTTCTGCGCGGCACGACTTTCCCGCTGCCTTGACGCAACCACTGCCCTCGCCTATAAGCCCTCACGAAGCAGCGGCCCGCAAAGGCCGCCGTTTTGTTATTGGCTGGGGACAAACGTCTTTCGCCAATCCAAGCAACAAGAAACGCCTTCCCCGCGAAGGTCAAAACCGAGAGCAGAAAACATGACAACCTTTTCGCAGAAGCCTGCGGATGTGGTGAAGAAGTGGATCCTGATCGACGCCGAGGGTCTCGTCGTCGGCCGTCTTGCCACTGTCATCGCCAATCATCTTCGCGGCAAGCACAAGCCGACCTTCACCCCGCATGTCGACGACGGCGACAATGTCATCGTCATCAATGCCGACAAGGTGGTGTTCACCGGCAAGAAGTTCACCGACAAGGTCTATTACTGGCACACCGGCCACCCCGGCGGCATCAAGGAGCGCACCGCGCGCCAGCTGCTCGAGGGCCGTTTCCCCGAGCGTGTCGTCGAGAAGGCCGTTGAGCGCATGGTTCCGCGTGGTCCGCTCGGCCGTCGCCAGATGAAGAACCTGCGCGTTTATGCAGGCGCGGAGCATCCGCATGTCGCCCAGCAGCCAGAAGTCCTCGACGTGGCCAAGCTGAATTCCAAGAACAAGAAGGTCGCATAAGATGGCTGAGCTTTCCTCGCTCGCAGAACTGGGCACCGGCAACACGAACACGCAGGCCGCGGCTCCCGTCCACGTCCAGAAGCTCGACAAGTCGGGCCGCGCCTATGCCACCGGCAAGCGCAAGAACGCCATCGCGCGCGTCTGGGTGAAGCCGGGTTCCGGCAGGATCGTCGTCAATGACAAGGAATTCGCGACCTATTTCGCGCGTCCGGTCCTGCAGATGATCCTCAACCAGCCGATCATCGCCTCCAACCGTTCGGGCCAGTACGACATCGTCGCCACCGTCGTCGGCGGCGGCTTGTCCGGCCAGGCCGGTGCCGTGCGTCACGGCATCTCCAAGGCGCTGACCTACTATGAGCCGGCGCTGCGCGCCGTGCTCAAGAAGGGCGGTTTCCTGACCCGCGACAGCCGCGTCGTCGAGCGCAAGAAGTACGGCAAGGCCAAGGCCCGTCGCTCCTTCCAGTTCTCGAAGCGCTAGGCGTTTCGAACTCCGATATCGAAAAAGGCCGCCTCCGAGCGGCCTTTTTTGCTTTTGGGCTACAGATTTGATTGATCGACAGGTGCGGGACAGCGCCCCTCCGACCTGCCGGGCAACTCAGGAGAGAGGGAGAGCGGCAGCTTCAGCCGCCACTCCTAATTGATGCTGGCTGTATGCGCCGGTTCTGTCGGCAGCTTGTCGGCATAAGACACGCGATAACCATTCGCCGCCAGCCAGCCGACCGCGGCCTTCGGCTCGTCGGTCTGGATGATGGTGGCGCCGCGATCGGCCCAGAAGCCCCAGGCTTCGCGCGGCAGGCTGGCCTGGACCGCCAGTTCATCACCACGGCCGCCAGCGAGGAAGCCGCCCGGTTTGTTGACGATGGCGTAGGTGTCGGCCCAGATATGCCAGTCGCCCCTCACCGCCTCGGCGCGCATGCGGGTGCTGAACAGCGCCCCGCCGGTTTCGGTCAACGTGTCGGCGCCCGCCCTCCAGTTGATCAGCTCGATCGCGCGCGGCGCGAAAGCATGGTCGACCGTCGAGGCGAAGCCGGCATCATGCACCGCGTCATCGGCGATGATCGGCATGAACTGGAAGCCATCGCCTGCCGCGGCCATGGCGGCCCTCACCGTGGTGATCCTGTTCTGGTTCCACAGGTTTTCCTTGACGATGACTTGTTCGGCAATGCCGAGATCCCGAGCCACCGCGATCATGCCCGGGAGGTCGCCGACTTCGAGCTTGTTGTCGAGATTGATGAGGATCCTGTCCCTTGTCGCCATCAGCATCTCGCGCAACGTCGAGACGGTCTCGTTGGTGACGGCATGGGTGCCCTCGATCACCAGCCGGCATCTCTTCAGTTCGGCCAGCGTGTAGTTGAGGACCTCGCCCTTGCAGGTGGTCGTGCGGTCCAGCCAGCTGTCATGCATGACGATGAACTCGCCGTCCTTCGAGCGCCGGATATCGACCTCGACAATTTCGGCGCCGATCGCGATCGAGCCTTCCACGGCGGCAAGCGAGTTTTCCGCATAGAGCGTCTTGCCGGCCTGCATGCTGCCGGCGCGATGGGCAGCCACCATGACATGGTCGCGCCACTGGTTGGCATGTTCGAAGCGGTCGAGGATCTGCCTGGCGCGAGTTTCGCCGGCGAAGGCCTGACCGGAGGCGGCCGCCAGCGCGGTGGAAAGCAGAAGGCTCAGGCAGATCGTCCGCATCGAGAATCGCTCCTTGCGAGCCGGGGATAGGCGACATCGGTGACATCCAGGTGAACGAAGCCGGCTAAAGCGCGTCGCGTCGAAACGGATTTGGATCCTTGTTTTTACACATGTCGTCTTCCCCAAAACCGAAAGTCACTTTTGGGCGACATGCTGTAGCGGTTGGCCGGCGATGTGGGTCAGATGCGCTTCGACAGCCGGCGGAACCAAGCCATTGCAGGCATTTCGACCAGGCACCATGTGACCCATGACACGGCGATGGTGGCGGCGAGCATGACGACGATCGCCACAGTCCCTGTCCATCCGGCGCCAAAGCCGGTCGCGGGCTCGCCACGCAGTACTATGTCGCCAATCAAGCCGAGGCCGAGTTTGCGCTCGACGATCCCGGCGGCATTGATCAGGCGCGCCTGGACGAAGATGTAGACCATGTAGATCGAATAGGACAACGCGCCGAGGGTCAGCATGAACGGCGTCCTGAGCAACGCGCTGATCCAGCCGCCTTCATGGGCGAAGAGAAACAGCGCCAAGGCGAACACCAGGGGCGCGGCAATGCCGGCGTCGTTGTCGCCCGCCAGCGAGATAAAGAGAACGATGACGGCCACCATGACGATTTCGGCAAGAGTCCAGCTCATCCGCGGGCCGTTTGCGAGCAAAACCTGTCGCGCCCCTGCAATGGAATCATGCTGAAACCAGGCCAACAGGGCGCCGAGCGAGAAGCCGTAGAGGCAGCGGATGAAGCCGAAATCATAGGACACATCCATATGATGCGTGGAGAAGCCGAGCAGGAACAGCGGCGCGATGACGGCGGCGGCAACGAACCATATCCAGGCGCGCGCCGGCGACGAAGACCACGCCGGCAAACAGGAGACAGGCAAAAAACCCGGCCGAAATGCTCCAGCTTGGCGCGTTCCACGTCAACCGATCCTCGAAGCCGACACCTTGCAGCAAAAGGAGATTGGCAGCCAAGCTCTTGAGGTCGAAGCCGCAGGTGAAGGGAGCTGCCCCCGTGCCATGCAATTGCGGCAGCACCAGCCGCAACAGCTCGAAGGCGGTAAAGGCGGCAAGCATGACCAGATGCAGCGGGTAGATGCGGCCGAAACGGACCAGCGCAAAGCGGGTAACCTCTCCCGGCCGGCCCAGCCGATTGGCATAGCTCGAGGCGATGACAAAGCCGGAAAGGACAAAGAAGAAATCGACGAAAAGATAGGACGAACCGATAAAGCTGCTCTGCGAGATCGTCGAGGCGATCGGGAAATGAAACAGCGCCACCAGCAACGCGCAGATGCCGCGCCACGAATCGAGAACCTGGAAGCGATCGCCGGCGATCGTGCCGGCGTGGGTCGACACCACGGCATCCGACGGATTAAGAAACGCGGTCTGCGTCATGATGATACAAATCCTGTCTTGCCGTGGCACCCGGGCGGCACGGTTTCGTCTCCCCAAGCTGTGACTGGCATCCTCCATGCCGGTTTTGTAGTTGTTGCACCCCGATGAAAACGAGGACCAGTAATGGCGACCAAGAACATCGACCATGCCTTCACCACCCGCTCCAAAACGGGTGGCGCCCTTGAGCCGACCTATTCCGGCGCGCTGTCTTTCATGCGGCGCAAATACACCAAGGACGTGAGGGGCGCGGATGCGGTGGTGTGGGGCATTCCCTTCGACGCCGCCGTCACCAACCGGCCGGGCGCCCGGTTCGGGCCGCAGGCGATCCGCCGCGCCTCGGCGATCCTCGACAACGACCCGCAATACCCGTTTTCACGCGATCTGTTCGAGCACCTCGCCGTGGTCGATTATGGCGACTGCCTGCTCGATTCGGGGAACCATCAGAAGACGCCCGGCACGATCGAGCGCGAGGCGGCCAAGATCCTGAAATCCGGCGCCTTCCTGCTGACGCTCGGCGGCGACCATTTCGTCACCTGGCCGCTGCTCAAGGCGCACGCCGCCATCCACGGGCCGCTCGCCTTGGTGCAGTTCGACGCCCACCAGGACACTTGGCCCGATGACGGCAAGCGCATCGATCATGGGTCCTTCGTCGGCCGCGCGGTCAAGGAAGGCATCATCGATCCCGACCGCTCGATCCAGATCGGCATCCGCACCCATGCGCCCGACACGTTCGGCATCAAGATCCTGCATGGTCATGAAATCGAGGAAATGCGCGCCTCCGACATCGCCTACGCCATCGTTGATCGCACCGGGGGCAGGAAGACCTATCTGACCTTCGACATCGACTGCCTCGATCCGGCCTATGCGCCGGGAACCGGCACACCGGTTTCGGGGGGGCCGTCGTCAGCGAAGATCCTGTCGACTCTGCGTCAGCTCAACCAGGTCGATATTGTCGGTGCCGATGTCGTGGAGGTTGCGCCGGCCTATGATCACGCCGATATAACGGCGATCGCCGGTTCGATGGTGGCCATGCAGTATCTCGGCCTGCTGGCGGAACGAAAGGCCCGGCTCGATGAGTTGAACAGCGGCGACCACAATGGCGCCGCGGTCAATCATGGCAACGGCATATAGTTTTGAGATATCAGGGAATTTGATCAGGCAATGAAACCGAAAATCTTCATCGACGGCGAGCACGGCACCACCGGCCTCCAGATCCGGGCGCTGCTTGCCGAGCGCGGCGATCTGGAGATCATTTCCATTCCGGTCGAGCGCCGCAAGGAAACGGCCGCGCGCGCCGAATTCCTCAACGCCGCCGATATCGCGATCCTGTGCTTGCCCGACGATGCGGCCAAGGAAAGCGTCTCGCTGATCGCCAACGACACCACCAAGGTCATCGATGCGTCGACGGCGCATCGCGTGGCCGAAGGCTGGGAATATGGCTTCGCCGAATTGGACAAGGAGCAGGCGAAGAGGATCGCCACGGCCAAGCGCGTCGCCAATCCCGGCTGCTGGCCGCAGGGGCCGATCGCGACGCTCAGGCCATTGGTCACGGCAGGCCTGCTGCCGGCCAATTTCCCGATCTCGGTCAACGGCATTACGGGTTATTCGGGCGGCGGGCGCCCGATGATCGAGGACTACGTCGCCAAGGGCGAGGACGCCTCGGAGTTCCTGCCCTATGGCCTGACCTTGCAGCACAAGCACGTGCCGGAATTGAAGGCCTATGCGAAGCTGTCGCACGATCCGATCATGCAGCCGGCGGTGGGCAATTTCGCGCAAGGCATGATCACGGTTGTGCCGTTGCAACTCGGTGGCCTCGACCGCGTACCGACAGGTGCCGAACTTCACGCCGCCATTGCGGACCATTTCGCCGCGATCAAGGGCGGTGTGGTCGAGGTGGCTCCCTATGCGCATCTGGAGCGCGTGCCTGACATCGATCCGGAGGTCTACAACGGCACCAACCGCATGAAGGTCTATGTCTTTGCCAACGACGGCAGAGCTCAGGCGCTGCTGCTGGCGGTCTACGACAATCTCGGCAAGGGTGCTTCCGGTGCAGCCGTCCAGAACATGGACCTGATGCTCGGTCTGTGATGAACGCGCCGGCCTTTCCACGGCGCTGGAAAGTCAGCGAACCCGAACTCATAGCCGAGACCTTTTCGAGCCGCATCTGGAAGGTGCGGCTCGAGGACGGCTCACCAGCCATTGTGAAGGCACTGAAGCCGTTCGACGACGTTGCCGACGAGTTGCGCGGCGAGCATTTCCTTGCCTGGCGGCGCGGCGAAGGCGCGGTGCGGCTTCTGGGCCGTGACGGGCATTCCATGCTGCTCGAATATGGCGGGGACACACTTCTGTCGCAGGTTCTCGTCGAACAAGGCGACAATGCAGCGACCGCCATCGCGGCGGATGTGATGGCGAAATTGTTTTCGCCATCTGATCACCCCTACCCGTCCGAGCTTCAGCCGCTCAGGGAGCGGTTCGCCAGCCTCTTCAAGAAAGCCGCAACCGATCATGGCATCGGTGGTGACAGCCTTTATGTCGAGGCCGGCGCCATCGCGGAACGACTGCTGGCCAATCCGCATGACATCAGGCCGCTGCATGGCGATCTGCATCACGAAAACATCCTGCGGGGACCGCGCGGCTGGCTGGTGATCGATCCGAAGGGCGTGCTCGGTGATCCCGGTTTTGATGCCGCCAACATGTTCTACAACCCGCTCGACCGCGATGCACTTTGCCTCGCCCCGGAGCGGATCGCGCATATGGCCGAGATCTTTGCCCGGACGCTGGGACAATCACCGGCGGCAATACTGGACCATGCCATCGCCTATGGTTGTCTGTCCGCGTCCTGGCACCATGAGGACGACAATGCGGTCGAGGAGAACCGCGAACTGTCGATCGCCGCGGCGATCCGGGCAGTGCGGGCGCGTTTCTGACCCGGGGAAGAGCCGAAGCGAGCGCTTGTTGACCATGATCGGTTACGGACCTGCCCCTCACCAGGGATTTGTTATGCTCAGAGCGACGCAGTCGAATGAATTCTGGATGTGACTGGCCGCACTCAGCGTCCGACGGTAACCTCGTTGGGCAAGGGATAAGCGCCCTTGGTGCCGCGCCAATGCGCGGCGGCAAAGCCCAGCACGACAAGCGCAAAGGCCTGATGGGTCAGGGCCATATGCAGGGGCACCTGCATCAACAGAGTACCGATACCGATCGAAGCCTGGACCAGCACCAGAACAAACAACAGTGTCGCGGGTCGCGCATGCGTTGAGCCGGGCAGCCGCCGACGCGTGGCGATCATGTGCCAGAGCGCGACGGCGAAGACCGTATAGGCACCAAGCCGGTGAATGAACTGCACCGTTTTCGGGTTCTCGAAGAAGTTGCGCCACGCCGGCTCGAGGACGAGCAGATCGCCTGGAATGATCCTGCCGTCCATCAGCGGCCAGGTGTTGTAGCTCATGCCGGCGTCGAGACCGGCGACCAGGCCGCCGAGATAAATCTGGATCAGCGCCAGAAGCACGATGAAGCCGGCCAGACGCTGCGTCGAGCGATCGGCCGCGGGCTCGGAATGCGGCGCCAGGCCGCGCGCGACGACCATGGTCGCGGTGAAGATCAGTGCCGCCAGCGTGAGATGCGTCGCCAGCCTGTACTGGCTCACCGACACCCGGTCGACAAGGCCGGAGGCCACCATCCACCAGCCGATGGCCCCCTGCAGCCCGCCGAGAAGCAGAATGCCGACCAGTTTCGGCCCAAGGCCGCGCTCGATACGGCGCGCCGCCCAGAAGACCAGCAGCGGCAGGGCGAAGACCAGGCCGACGCTGCGCGCCAGCAGGCGATGTGCCCATTCCCACCAGAAGATAGACTTGAACGCTTCGACGCTCATGCCCTTGTTGAGCTCGGTATATTGCGGGATCTGCTGATAGCGCTGGAATTCCTCCTGCCACTCGGCGTCGTTGAGCGGCGGGATGACGCCATGGATCGGCTGCCATTCGGTGATCGACAGGCCGGATTCAGTCAACCGCGTGGCGCCGCCAACCAGCACCAGCGCGAACAGCACTAGGAGCACGACGTACAGCCAGCCGCGTACGAGTGCCCGGTTATAGAGGTCGCGGTCGCGGGCCTGATAGGGCGCGGCGGCAGTGATGGCGGCCATGGATATATCCCGGCAGGTTGAATGTCGCGGATTGGTGAACCATCGCACTCCCGCTGGCAAGACCGCGCAGCGCGGCACGCCGTCGCGCCCGGTGTCGCGGGTTGCGCGTGCCTCGCGTTCGGCCTAAGCGAGAGCCATCAACGAGGCCAAGCCATGCCCATTCGACTGAAAAAACTGATCGGAATGTTCCTGCTATTGGCGCTGGTCATCATCTACGCACTGGTCGCCTCGATCTTCGCGGTCGCCCGCCTGTCGGAATCGGGCGCGCTGGTGCAATTCCTGTTCTTCCTACTCAGCGGCCTGCTCTGGGTGCTGCCGGCGATGGGCATCATCAAGTGGCTGATGCTGGAGCCACGGGCCAAGCGCTGAGCCCTGCCCGGTCAGGCGGTACATCAGACAGTAACGAGCATCTTGCCGGCATTGGCGAGCGGGGTCGTCACGCCTGACAGCATGGTGCGGATGCGGGCCAGGCTCTGGTAGCGGCCATTGACCGAAATGTAACAGGGCCTGCAGGAAGCCGGCATGTTCGGCGCGCAGCACGCCGTGGCGGGTGGTCACGGCGGGGGCATAGCCGGCGTTGCGCGCAAAGCACACTTCGCGGCAGCCGGACAGGCGGCCCCCTTTCCAGTGGCTGCAGCCGCCGCATCGCGCGCTGGCGGCGATCACGCCACGGGGAACGGCCGGCTATGCGGTAGCGCGATCCTGCCGCAACGGTTTCAAGATCGGCCCGATCTTCGCCGACGATACGCGGACCGCACTGAACCTGCTCGAAGACCTGGCGGGCGCCTGCGAAGGAGGAGACCTTCACATCGACGTTCCGGCCAGCAAGGTGGACTTCGTCGCGGCGCTCGAGGCGGCAGGCTTCTCACCGACCTTCACCACCACGCGCATGTACAAAGGCGCGCCACCAAGGCTCGACGCCAACAGGATATTCGGCGTGACGACGCTGGAACTGGGATAGGCCAGGTGCCTTTGAGTGGCTCTTTCAGGCCGCTGAACGCCGCCCCGGCACCGGATTGCCTGGCGGCTCGTGCCCGAGCGGCGTCACCAGCGTCAGGTCGGGATAGCCGCTCTCGATCAGCTTGACCGCGGCCTGCGTCACCTCGTCGTCAGGCTCCAGCATGGACAGGAACACCTCGGTGGCCTCGCCGTCCAGACGGCCGATACCTTGTGCGTCGGCCGGCCCGCATTCGACCACCACCAGATCATAGGCTGTCGTCAGCGACTGCATGATGATCGGCAGCCGGTCGGCGGCGCGCATGGCACGGACCGGATCGGCGGTGCCGACGGGAATGACATGGCAGTCTGAATAGAGGTCGGCATGGATCACGTCGCTGAACTGCGCCTGCGACGCCAGCAGATTGGTGATGCCGGGGAAAAGCCCGCTGTCCAGCATCGGCCGCGACGCAGCTCCCGAGGCCGTGAGGTCGAGCAGCAGGACACGCAACCCGGCGTCGGAAACCTCGCGCGCCACCAGGACCGCCGACGCCGCCGCCTCGTCGCCCTCGGGGGAAACGAATATGGCG